>NZ_DAOLKE010000013.1:16986-26749 GCF_035331805.1 Plasticicumulans sp.
CACGCTCTGCCAGCGGTAACAGCGGCTGCTGCGGTCGAAGCAGCCCTGCTGCACGTAGCGCATTTCCTGACCGGTCAGCGTGCGCAGCGGCGTTGCCAGATGCGATTCGATGACGCCGGTCGAACGGCATTCGATGCCGTTTTCGGATTCCTTCTGTTCCAGCACGCAGTAATCGCGAAAGCCGAGCTCCTGCACGAACAGTTGTTCGTTGAAATCCGGATCGAAGAACGTCGTCCAGAAACGATCGGCGCTGCAGTGGATTTCGTGGCTGACCGAAAGGGTTTCCATGATTCGCTCCCTGTCTTTTGCCGGGGTGTGAATGAGGCCCCGGGGAATGGGCCGGTTCAAAGAGCAATGGTCATCGACGGCATCGGGTGCGGGCCGATGCGTTTGATGGATCAGGCACGGAGTTTCGGAACGAGGCGATGCCGGCCGTCCGGGACGCCACATTGATCTGTATTGATCTATGTCAAATCTTGCAACGATGCTGGCAGGGTAATCGCCAGCATTCAGGAGTCAACGCCTGTGACATTACGGTTGTGCAAGCTGTTGAAGGCCTGCAACTCCGGTCGCGAAAGCAGCGCTTTCCTTAAAAAACGGCAATGGCAAGCAGGCGCGATTCCGCCCGGAAAAATCCGCAGGCAGGCAAATGACCTGGCCCCGGTCCGCGTCATCCGTCGCAAGGCAAGCGCGGGGCGCGCTCAGGGCTTGTCGAGCAGCGCGCGCAGCCCGGCGAGGCGTTCGCGGCCGCGCTCCTTCTTCACTTCCGGAGCGAGCTCGATGCCGGCGCCTTCCCATTCGAGGTCGGCCTGCGGCAGTTCGGCGAGGAAGCGGCTCGGTTCGCAGCTTTCCCAGTTGCCGTACTTCCTGCGCCGCTGCGCGAGCGTCAGCGTCAGCGTCTTCTGCGCGCGGGTGATGCCGACGTAGGCGAGGCGCCGCTCCTCCTCGATGGTGCCGGCGTCGATGCTGTTGCGGTGCGGCAGCAGTTCCTCCTCGATGCCGACGACGAACACGTGCGGGAACTCCAGCCCCTTGGCGGCGTGCAGCGTCATCAGCGTCACCTCGTCGTGCGCCTCCTCGCCCTCCTGACGCTCCAGCAGGTCGATCAGCGCCATCTTCGCGACGCGCTCGGCCAGCGAGGGCGGCGCGCTGCCGTCGCCGGTCTCGCCCATGCGCGCCAGCCAGTCGGTGAGTTCGTGCACGCTCTGCATGCGCCGCGCGCCCTGCTTCGGGTCGTTCGCCTGTTCCTTCAGCCAGTCCTCGTAGTGCAGCTCGGCGAGCATCTCGCGGACCACGGCCGCCGGCTCGCCGCTGCGCGCGCGTTCGGCGACATCGTCCAGCCAGTGCGCGAAACCGGCGAGGCGTTCGGCGGCGCGTTCGGGCAGCTGCTGCGCGAGGCCGAGTTCGCGGCAGGCCGGCAGCAGCGCCAGCCCGCGGCCGGCGGCGTAGTGCGCGAGCTTTTCGAGCGTCGCCGGCCCGAGTTCGCGCCGCGGCACGTTGGCGATGCGCACGAAGGCGGCGTCGTCCTCGGGGTTCACGAGCAGGCGCAGGTAGGCGAGCACGTCCTTGACCTCGGCCTGCGCGAAGAAGCTCTGGCCGCCGGTGATCCGGTACGGCACGTTCTGCTGGCGCAGCGCGGTCTCGAAGGGCCGGGCCTGATGGTTGCCGCGGTACAGGATCGCGTAGTCGCGCCACTGCGTGCGCCGGCGCAGGCGCTGGTGCACGAGTTCCGAGACCACACGCGCGACCTCGTCGTCGCCGTCCTTGCAGACGATGACGCGGATCGGCTCGCCGTGCGCGTGCTCGCTCCAGAGCTTCTTGTCGAACACGTGCGGGTTGTTGGCGATCAGCGTGTTGGCGGCATGCAGGATGCGCCGGCTCGAACGGTAGTTCTGTTCGAGCTTGACGATCTTCAGCTGCGGGAAGTCCTCGGCGAGCAGGCGCAGGTTCTGCGGCTGCGCGCCGCGCCAGGCGTAGATCGACTGGTCGTCGTCGCCGACCGCGGTCAGGTTGGCGCGCACCCCGAGCAGCGCGCGCACCAGCTGGTACTGGCAGGTGTTGGTGTCCTGGTACTCGTCGACCAGCAGGTAATGGATGCGCTGCTGCCAGCGTTCGAGCGCCTCGGGCTCGCGCTGGAACAGCCGCAGCGGCTGCAGGATCAGGTCGTCGAAGTCGACGGCGTTGTAGGCGCGCAGTTGCTCGCAGTAGCGCGCGTACAGCCGGGCGGCGTCGGCGGTCATGTCGTCCTGCGCCTCGGCGAGCGCGTCCCCGGGCTCCACCAGCGCGTTCTTCCAGTGCGAGATCGTCCACTGCGCCTGCTGCGCGTCGTCCTTGTCGAGGCCGTCATCGAGCGCCTGCAGCAGCTGCAGCGTGTCGCGCGCGTCGTAGATCGAGAAGCCGCTGCGGTAGCCGGCGCCCTTCAGTTCGCGGCGCAGGATGTCGAGGCCGAGCGTATGGAAGGTCGACACGCGCAGGCCCTGCGCCTCCGGCCCCTTCACGAGCTTGCCGACGCGCTCCTGCATCTCGCGCGCGGCCTTGTTCGTGAAGGTCACGGCGGCGATGTGGCGGGCGCGGATGCCGCAGTCGCGGATCAGGTAGGCGATCTTCTGCGTGATCACGCGCGTCTTGCCGGAGCCGGCGCCGGCGAGCACGAGCAGCGGGCCGTCGATGTGCAGCACGGCGGCGCGTTGGGGCGGGTTCAGCGTATGCACGGCGGCGGACGAAGCGGCGGCGGGGCGGGCAGTGTAGCGCGGCGGCAGGCTCAGGCCGCGGCCGGCGGGAAGCGCACCTCGACGCGCAGGCCGCCGCCGTCGGCGTCCCCGAGGCGCACGTCGGCGCCGTGGCGATCGGCGACCGCGCGCACGATCGCGAGCCCGAGGCCGCTGCCTTCGGCGGTTTCGCCGGGCCGGCGGTAGAAGCGGTCGAACACCCGGCCGCGCTCGTCGGCCGGGATGCCGGGGCCGGTGTCGCTGACCACCAGCAAGGCCTGCGGACCCTCGGCGAGCACCGAGACATCGACGCGGCCGCCGTCCGGCGTGTAGCGCACGGCGTTGCCGACGAGGTTCGACAGCAGCAGCCGCAGCCCGGCCGGATCGCCGCGCACGCTGAGCGCCGGGTCGACCTCGCCGAGGCCGAGATCGATGGCCTTGGCCGTGGCGAGCGGTGCGTGCTCGGCGAGCACGCGTGCGGCCAGCTCGGCGAGGCGGACCGGCTCGGTGGCGCTGCCGACTTCGGGGCCGAGGCGCGCGAGCTTCAGCAGCTGATCGACCAGATGCACGGCGCGCGCGATGCCGCCGCGCAGCTCGGCGAGCGCCGCGGCGCGACCGGTCGCGTCGTGGGCGCGTTCGAGCAACTGCACCTGCAGGCTCAGCGCGGTCAGCGGGCTGCGCAGTTCGTGCGCGGCATCGGCCGTGAAGTCGCGCTGCGCCTGCAGCGCCGTGGCCAGCCGCGCCAGCAGGCCGTTCAGCGCCTCGACCAGCGGCTGGATCTCGTCCGGCACATCGGTGAGCGCGACCGGCTCCAGGCTGTCGGCGCGCCGTGCCGCGACCGCGCGCGTCACGCGCCGCAGCGGTGCGAGCCCGCGCCCGACCAGCCAGCCGACCACGATGGCGAGCAGCGGCAGCAGCAGCAGGTAGGGCAGCAGCGTGCGCAGCGCCGCCTCGGCGGCCAGCCGCTCGCGCACCGCCAGCGGATGCGCGACCTGCACGAACAGCCCATCGGCGACGATGGCGAACACGCGCCAGCGCCCCTCGCTGGTGTTCGTGGTCGAGAAGCCCGGTCCGGCCGGGCCGGGCGGGTCGGCGTGGCGGTGCGCGTAGTACAGGCGGGCGCCGGCGGCGTTCCAGACCTGGATCACGAAATCGAACTCGGGATCGGGCAGCGGCAGCGCGGTGGCCACGCCATAGGCCATGTCGCGCATCGACAGCGCGAGCTGGCGCAGGTTGTAGTCGAAGATCTCGTCGAGCTCCTCGCGCACGCCGCGCCAGGTCGCCCAGGCCCCGGCCAGCGAGCCGAGCAGCACGGCGCACAGCAGCGCGAGCAGCAGATGCCGGCGGATCGAGTTCATCGGGCCGCGGGCGCGGCGGCGCGGCGGGGCTTCATGCCGGTGGCGGCTCGCGCGGCACGAACCAGCCGACGCCGCGCAGGTTGGCGATCCAGGCGGCCCCGAGCTTGCGGCGCAGCGCGTGGATGTGCACCTCGACGGCGTTGCTTTCGAGCTCCTCGCCCCAGCCGTAGACCTGCTCTTCGAGCTTGGCGCGCGACTGCGGCACGCCGGGTTCGGCGAGCAGCGCGTGCAGCAGCGCGAACTCGCGCGGCGACAGCGCGAGCGGCGTGCCGGCGAGCGTGACCTCGTGGCTGGCCGGATCGAGCGTCAGCGCGCCGTGCTCGATCAGCGGCGTCGGCCGGCCGCCGCGCCGCCGCGCCAGCGCGCGGATGCGCGCGGCGAGTTCGTCGAGCTCGAAGGGCTTGACCAGATAGTCGTCGGCGCCGGCGTCGAGCCCGCGCACGCGGTCCGACACGGCATCGCGCGCGGTCAGGATCAGCACCGGCACGGCGTTGCCGGCCTTGCGCAGGCTCGTGAGCACGGCCAGCCCGTCCTTGCGCGGCAGGCCGAGATCGAGCAGCACCAGTTCGTAATCGGTCTCGGCGAGCGCGGCTTCGGCGGAGAGGCCATCGAGCACCCAGTCGACGGCGTAGCCCTCCAGCTTCAGGCCCTGCTCGACGCTGCGCCCGATCATGCGGTCGTCCTCGACGAGCAGCAGACGCATCGGCGGGCTCCGGCAGTGGCGGAAAGCGGGCATTTTGCCCTGATCGGCCCGCCGGCGGGTACGGTAGCCTGCGGACTGACATAGCAGGCGGCTATCGGAGCGAGCGGAACATTCAATTTCCGCCGGCCCGGGCCCCGGACCAGACTGCGCCGGCAACGGTCCCCTGATCCGCCGGAGTGTCCGATGAACGCCCTGTACCGCCACGATGCACCCGATGGCTCCGATCCGCTCGCGGCCTGCCCGATGCACCGGCCGGTGCGCTCGGCGCTGGCGCGCCACGCGCTGACCGCGCTCGGCTTCGGCGCGTTCGGGCTCGGCACGCTCGGCCTGTTCGTGCCGCTGCTGCCGAGCTTCGTGTTCTGGCTGCTCGCGGCCTGGGCCTGGGCGAAGGCGCGCCCGGGGCTGACGGCGCGCCTGCTCGCGCATCCGCGGCTCGGGCCGGCGCTGTATGCGTACCTGTGCCACGGCGCCATCGCCCGTCCGGCCAAGCGCGCCGCGATCGGCGGCATGACGCTGAGCCTCGGCCTGTCGGCGCTGCTGCTGTCGCCGCCGCCGGCGCTGATCGCGGTGCTCGCCGGCGGCTGGGCACTCGGCTGTCTGTGGGTCGCGACCCGTCGCGAAGGCCCCGATTCCGCGGCGGTGCACGCCTGAAGCCCGCGCACCGCCGCCCACCGAACGACTGGAGCGCGACGCAGCGCCGGCGGGTCCGGTTTCTCCTGCCCCGGGTCCGGCACGGCCGCGACCGGACCCGCCGGCTGCGTCGCGCTCCGGCCGCCTTTCCTGATCCACTCCCGGCGCAGCCCTGTCGGCTGCCGGCGGCCCGGCCTACTCTGCGCGCACCGCGCTGCCTGTCGGCGCCCGGCCGGAGACCGCCGCCTTGCCCAGCGCTCTGCGTGTCCTGAAGCGCCCCCCCGTCACCGCCGGGCCTGCTCCGGTGCCGTCGCGAGCCGAGCCCGCGGAAGCGCCGCCCCCGGCGCCGGTGACGGAGCCGGCCGCGCCCCCGGAAGCGGTGCTGCCGGCCGTCCCGCCGGTGCCGGCCTTGCCCCGCCCCGCCGGTCGCGACGCCCGGCTGGATTTCTTCCGCGGGCTGGCGCTGATCTACATCTTCCTCGATCACATCCCGTCGAACGTGGTCGCGTGGATCACGGTCCGCAACTACGGCTTCTGCGATGCGACCGAGATCTTCGTGTTCATCGCCGGCTACAGCGCGACGCTCGCCTACGGCAGCCAGATGCGCCGCCACGGCTTCCTGTACGGCAGCGCCAGCCTGCTGCAGCGCGCCTGGCAGCTGTACATCGCGCACATCTTCCTGTTCGTGCTGTTCACGGCGCAGATCGGCTGGGTGGAAACGCGCTTCCGCAATCCGATGTACTCGGAGGAAATGAACCTGCTCGGCTTCCTCAGCGAACCGCACGTGAACCTGATCCAGGCGCTGCTGCTGCGCTTCCGGCCGACCAACATGGACGTGCTGCCGCTGTACATCGCGCTGCTGCTCGGCTTCGCGCCGCTGCTGTGGCTGCTGCTGCACCGCCAGTGGCTGGTGCTCGGACTGTCGGGGCTGCTGTACCTCGGCGCCGGTGCCAACAACTGGAACCTCGCCGGCTATCCGCCCGGGCGGACCTGGTTCTTCAATCCGCTCTGCTGGCAGTTCCTGTTCGTGATCGGGGCCTGCTGCGCGCTGAGTCCGGCGGCGATGGCGGTGCTGACGCGACAGCGCCGCTGGCTGCAGCCGCTGTGCATCGCCTACCTGCTGTTCGCGCTGGCGGTGGTCGGCACCTGGTACTGGCCGGCGCTGGAGACCTGGCTGCCGGCCTGGCTGGCGCGGCTGATCTACCCGATCGACAAGACCAACCTCGACATCCTGCGCCTGCTGCACTTTCTGGCGCTCGCATACCTCGTGACCCAGCGCGTCGGCCCGGATGCGGCGTTCCTGCACGGCCGGCTGGCGCGGCCGTTCGTGATCTGCGGCCGGCATTCGCTGGAGATCTTCTGCCTCGGCACGCTGCTGGCGTTCACCGGCCACTTCTACCTGACCGAATTCCACGGTGCGCTGCCGGCGCAGATCGCCGTCAGCGTCGCCGGCACGCTGCTGATGATCCTCGTCGCCTGGATCATGGAGTGGTACCGCAACACCGGCACCCAGGGCCGTCCCTCCGGAGCTTCGGCATGACTCCCCCCCGCTGCCGCCGTCCCGTGCTGTTCCTGCTCGCCGCGCTGCTCGGTGCCGGAGTGCATGCCGAGGTCGTGCCGCCCGTCCCGTCGGCGGACGAGGACGATGATTCCCCGGTCGCGCCCGAAGTCAGCGAATGCGGCGATCCGTCACTGATCCGCGGCACGCCGTTCCCGCTGTCGCACGTCGCCGCGGCGCGGCTTGAGAACCGCGACGTGACCATCCTCGTGCTCGGCACGGCCTCGACCGCCGGGCGTGCCGGCCCGACCTCGCCGACGCTGAGCTATCCGGTGCGCATGGAGCACTGGCTGGAGGCGCGCTGGGGCGACAGGCGCGTGCACGTCGTCAACCTCGCCCGCCCCGGCCAGACCGCCGCCCAGCAGATCGAGAAGCTGCCCGAGGCGCTCGCGACCTATCACCCCGAACTGCTGGTCTGGCAGACCGGCACCGTCGATGCGATCCGCGGCGTCGACATCAACGAGTTCGGCGATGCCATCGAGCACGGCCTGCAGTACGCCGAGAACGCCGCGGCCGACACGCTGCTGATCGACGCGCAGTACGGCAGCGAAGCCTTTGTTCTCTATGATGCCGGCCCTTATCTGGGTTACCTTCGCCAGATCGCGATGGGACGGCGCGCCGCGCTGTTCCCGCGTTTCGAAATCATGCGCCGGTGGGTCGAGCAGGGCTTGCTCGACCTCGATCCGGCGGACGCCGAGTCACAGCGCCGGGTTGCCGATCGCATCCACGACTGTCTCGGCCGGTACCTGGCCGACATGATCGACCGGGCTTCACGCTGAGCGCCGGTGAAGGCGCAGCGCCATAACAGGGAGACACCCGATGCGACCCGATACCCTGCGCAAGCACACCCACTCCGAGCCGAGCGCGCGCAGCCACGCGCTGCCGCGCAACAGCCGCAAGGCCCGGCATCTGGCGCTCGCCGGCCTCGGCGGCCTGCTGGCGGCGATGGTGCTGCTCGCCCCGAAGCCGGTGCGTGCCGAAAGCGGCAAGCTGTCGATCGACCGCCGCTGCGTGCTGCCGGCGCAGATGGTGCGCCTCGACGGCGCGCTGGAGCGCACGCGCGCCCGGATCGACCGGCGCGAGCCGCTGACCATCGTCGCGATCGGCTCCTCGTCGACCGAAGGCTACGGCGCCAGCTCGCCGGCCAACACCTATCCGGCCCAGCTCGGCAGCCTGCTGCGCACGCGCTACGTCGGCGAGCCGATCGAGGTCATCAACAAGGGCCGCGGCGGCGAGGTGGCCACGCAGACGCTGGCGCGCTTCGGCAAGGATGTCTATCCGAACGACCCGACGCTGGTGATCTGGCAGGCCGGCGCCAATGACGTGGTGCGCAACGTCCCGCTCGAACAGTTCGCCGCGACGCTCAAGGAAGGTCTGGCGGCGCTGCGCAGTGCCGGCATCGACGTGATCCTGATGCCGCCGCAGTACGCGCCGCAGACCGCAGCCGCGAAGCAGATCGAGGCCTATGTCGAGCTGATCGAGCAGCTCGGCGACGAGTTCGACGTGCCGGTCGTGCAGCGCTACGAACTGATGCAGCAGCTCGCCGCGAAGGATGCCCCGCTGTTGGCGGCGATGCTGACCGCCGACGGCCTGCATCAGAACGACCTCGGCTACCACTGCCTCGCCGCGCAGGTGGCGATGGGCATCGACACGCTCGATGCCGGCAGCACCGGCGGCACGCTGGCGACGACGCTGGCGCCGTAAGCCGGCGCGCGTCCCTGCCGCGAGGCGGTGCGCGGCAGGGGCGGGCGCATTGCCGGTGCAGGCGTTTCAGTACAGCCAGCCGGTGCGAAACGACACGCCGGCCGCGACGAACAGCACCGACAGCACCGTCACCGGCACGATGTGCCAGGCCATGTCGGTGAGCCGCGAATCATCGAAGTGCGGCAGCACGCGCAGTTTGGCATCGAGCGCGAGCAGGAAGGTCGCGAGCAGCAGTCCGAGCTTGGCAAGGATCGCGTGCGCGAGCGGATTGGCCGGATCGAACCACGCCGTCAGCTGCGGCAGCTGCCGCCAGGCGAGCAGCAGGCCGGTGACGACCTGCACGACCAGCGCCGGCATGCCGATCTTCTCGAAGCCCGATTCGAACGCGAGCAGCTTCGCTGCCGAGCGCTCGCGCAGCACACCGGGCAGGATCACGAGCGACAGCACGAGGTGCCCGCCGGTCCAGACGCTGGCACCGAGGATGTGCAGCAGCAGCAGCCATCCGTACATGGGCCGTCCTCACACGCCGTCGTCGCGCGGCTCGCGCGCCAGCAGGGCCTCGACCGCTGCCGCCGGTGGCCGGCCGCCATGGACGACGGCCTCGACCTGCTCGGAGATCGGCATCTCGACGCCGTGGCTGCGCGCGAGCTTCAGGACTTCGGCGACCGCGGCCGCGCCCTCGACGACCTGACCGATGCCGGCGAGTGCCTCCCCGACGCCGGCCCCGCGCCCGAGCGCGAGGCCGAAGCGGCGGTTGCGCGACTGGTCATCGGTGCAGGTGAGCACCAGATCGCCGACGCCGGCGAGCCCCATGAAGGTCTCGCGCCGGCCGCCGCAGGCGAGGCCGAGGCGCACCATCTCGGCCAGACCGCGCGTGATCAGCGCCGCGCGGGCGTTGGCGCCGTAGCCGAGGCCGTCGGCGACGCCGCAGGCGATCGCGAGCACGTTCTTGACCGCGCCGCCGAGTTCGACGCCGCTCACGTCGGTGACGGTGTAGGCGCGGAAGTCGCGCCCGTGCAGGAAGCCGGCGACCGTCGCCGCCCAGCCGGCGTCGAGGCTCGCGACCGTGGTCGCGGTCGGCAGGCCGCGCGCGACCTCGCGC
>NZ_DAOLKE010000014.1:0-26654 GCF_035331805.1 Plasticicumulans sp.
CTGCGCGTCGTGCTGCGCCCGGGCGCCTGAAGTGCCGGTCCGCCCGCGGGCAGGCCGCGGGCGGCGACGCTAAGATGCATCGACCGCCGGGCGCGCGGTGCCGGCCACGGGGCCGGACGCAGCCGCGCCCGACTGCCCGGGGACACGGACGAACATGCTGAGCCCGCTCTTTCCGCGCCTGCGCCGTCTGGCGCTGCGCCTGCCGCTGATCGCCGCCGCCGTGCTGGTCGCGACGCTGACCGTCTATGCGCTGCTCGGTGCCCGCGAACAGGCGGTGTTCTACGAGGAAACCGTCGCCCGCCAGAACGCCACGCTCGCACGCCAGACCGCCAGCCAGGCGGCCCTGGCGCTGCTGCGTTCGAGCCGCGAGACGCTCGAACGGCTGGCGCTCGACACCGCGCGCGACGGCGATGTCGACAGCGTGCAGATCCTCGACACCGCCGGCACGCTGCTCGCCCGCGCCGACGCCACCCCCGAAGGCCCGCGCCTGCGCCCGAGCGGCAGCGCGATCCTGCCGCCCGGGGACGGCCTGCCGCATTTCGACTGGCTGGCCGACACCGCCGACGGCCAGCGCCGCGCCGCCGCCTGGGCACCGGTCGGCAACGCCGCGCGTCCGCTCGGCTGGGTGCGGCTCGAAGTCCACATGCCGCCGGCCGCGGCGATCGGCAACTGGCTGCTGACGCGGGCACTGCCGCTCGGACTGTTCGCCGCCGCGCTCGGGGCGCTGCTGCTCGCGGTCGCGCTGCGCCGGCCGCTCAGCGCGCTGAACGAAGCCACCGACTTCGCCCGCGAACTCGACTCGCGCCGCGGTGAGCAGCTCGACCTGCGCTGCGGCTCGATCGAGGTCAGCGAACTCGGCGAGGTGCTGAACCAGGTTTCGGCGCGGCTCGCCGCCAGCGAGGCGGCACTGGCCGCCTCCGGCGAGCGGCTGGCGACGCTGCTGCGCCAGGCGGTCGACGGCATCATGACGCTCGACGCCGAAGGCCGCATCGAGAGCTTCAACACCACGGCCGAGCACCTGTTCGGCTACCCGGCACGCCAGGCGATCGGCTGTCACATCGGCCTGCTGCTGCCCGAAGTGCGCGCCGGCGAGACCTTCCGCCACCGCGAACTGCAGGGCCGCCGGCGCGATGGCGCGCTGATCCCGATCGAGGTCTCGGTCGGCTCGGCGCATGCCGAAGGCAGCCCGCAGGCGATGTACATCGCGATCGTGCGCGACATCAGCGAGCGGCGGCTCGCCGAACAGGCACTCGGCGAGAGCGAGGCGCGCAAGAGCGCGATCCTGCAGGCCGCGCTCGATGCCGTGATCACGATCGACCGCCGCGGCCGCGTGCTGGAGTTCAACCCGGCCGCCGAACGCCTGTTCGGTTTCCGCCGCGGCAGCGTGCTCGGGCGCGATCTGGCCGAGCTGATCGTGCCGCCGCGGCTGCGCGAGCGTCACCGCCAGGGGCTGGAGCGCTATCTCGGCACCGGCGTCAGCGACATGCTCGGGCGCCGCTTCGAGGTCGACGGCCTGCGCGCCGACGGCAGCGAGATTCCGGTCGAGATCGCCGTGACGCCGATCCACCTCGAAGCCGGCACGATCTTCACCGCCTACCTGCGCGACATCAGTGAACGGCGCGCCGCCGAACGCGCGCTGCGCGACAGCGAGGCCCGCTACCGGCGCGTGGTCGACAGCGTGCACGAGGTCATCTTCCAGACCGATGCCGAAGGTCGCTGGGCCTTCCTGAACCGCGCCTGGACCGAGATCACCGGCCGCAACCTCGACGAGAGCCTCGGGCGCACCGTCAGCGAATGCCTCGATGCCGAGGACCGGCGCAGCTTCCGCGCGCAGTTCGCGCTGGCGACCCCCGATCAGCCGCAGGGCCGCAGCGAGCTGCGCCTGCTCGGACGCCACGGCGAGCCGCGCTGGGTGCTGATGAACTGGGAGCTCTCGCACGGCCCCGACGGCCGGCCGCTCGGCGCCACCGGCACGATCTCCGACATCGGCGAACGCAAGGCCGCCGAGGCCGAACTGCACCGGGCGGTCGAGGCCGCCGAGGCCGCCAGCCGCGCCAAGAGCGAATTCCTCGCGACCATGAGCCACGAGCTGCGCACGCCGCTCAACGCCGTGATCGGCATGACCGATCTGGCCCTCGATGCCGTCGCCGAAGCCGAGGTGCGCGATTATCTGGTCACCGCCCGCGGAGCGGCCGGCAACCTGCTCGCGATCATCGACGACCTGCTGGACTTCTCGAAGCTCGAAGCCGGGCGCCTCGTCACGCGCACCGAACCCTTCCTGCTGCGCGACACGCTGCGCACGACCATCACCAACCACGCGCGCGCCGCCGCCGGGCGCGGCCTCGAACTGCTGTGGGAGGTCGATGCCGACGTGCCGGATGCCGTCACCGGCGACGGCGAACGGCTGGCACAGATCGTTTCGCACCTGCTGTCGAATGCGGTCAAGTTCACCGAACAGGGCGAGATCGTCGTGCGCGTGCGCGCGCAGGAAGTCTCCGAACAGTCGGTCGTGCTGCACTGCTCGGTGCGGGACACCGGCATCGGCATCGCGCCGGACAAGATCGCGCGCATCTTCCAGCCCTTCGTGCAGGGCGACACCTCCAGCACGCGCCGCTTCGGCGGCACCGGGCTCGGCCTGAGCATCTCGCAGCGGCTCGCCGAGATGATGGGCGGCCGGCTCTGGGTCGAGAGCAGCCCCGAGCGCGGCAGCGACTTCCAGTTCACGCTGCGGCTCGAACGCCAGCCCGCCCGGCCCGACGTGCGCCGCGGCCCCGAATGGACCGGCATGCGCGCGCTGGTGATGGCCGCGAGCCAGAGCGCGCGCGCCGTGCTCGAACGCCAGCTGCGCTACTGGGGCTTCCAGGTGGCAGCGGCCGGCGTTGCCGACGAGGCCGAGCGGCTGCTGCAGGAGCGCGCCGGCTTCGGCCAGCATTTCGAACTCGCACTGTTCGACGAAACCCAGCCCGGCACCGTCGAACTGCTGCGCCGGATCGCGCCCGCCGAACGCCGGCCGCGCGTGCTGCTGCTGCGCTCGCCGCTGACACCGCCCTCCGCCAGCCTGCCGGCCGGAGCCGATGCGTCGCTGCTGAAGCCGGTCGACCCCGCGCGCCTCGCCGAAGCCCTCACCCGGGCGCTCAGCCCGGCGGCCGAGCGCACGCCGCTGGTGCGCTTCGGCGACGACGCAACGGTCACGCCGGCTCCGCGCCTGGACCGCGAGGCGATCGACGGGCGGCTCGCCCCCTTCGATCCCGCAGCACTGCTCGCGCAGTGCCACGGCAACGCCGCCCTCGCCGGGCGGCTGCTCGACCTGCTGCGCCGCCAGATTCCCGAGCATCTGGCGACGCTGCGCCGCGCCGTCGACAGCGAGGATCTGGTGCTGATCCGGCGCGAGGTGCGCACGCTGGCCGGACCGCTCGGCTCGGTCGGGGCGCAGGCCGCGCTCTCGCGCCTGCGCAGCCTCGAAGCCGCCGACGCCGCGCATGCACCGGCCTGTTTCCAGCTGCTGGAGACCGAACTGCAGCGCGTGCTCGAATTCGCCGCGCTGCCGCTGCCGGCCGAGGCCGGTTAGGCGGCCCGACCGCAAGTTGACGTAAACGTCACCGGCCTTTACTTCCCCCCCTGCGTTCGGTCAAACTCCGCGGCGGCCCAGACCGTCATCTCACTATCCTGATCTGCAACGAAAATCAGGAAGATGAGTGCCGCCGCATCCAGGAGGTCGGATGCGAAACGGTGCGGACGGGCCGGAGAGCGACTTTCTGAATCAGAGCCATAAATAAGGAATGCGCCATGCAACCCGATGTCGTCCGACAGGTTAAGAGCAATCCGAAATATCACGATCTCGTCGCCAAGCGCTCCGCATTTGGCTGGACGCTTGCGGTCGTGATGCTGGTCATCTACTACGGCTTCATTCTCGTGATCGCCTATTCACCGACCTCGCTCGCTGCGAAAGTCGGTGCCGGTGCCACGATGAGCATCGGCATGCCGCTCGGCGTTGCGATCATCGTCTCGGCGTTCCTGCTGACCGGTATCTACGTCGCGCGCGCGAACTCCGAGTTCGACCGTCTGACCCACGAAATCGTCGAGGCGGTCAAGTGATGAAGAAGCTCCTCCCTGCCAGCCTGTTCGCCTCGCTGTTCCTCGCACTGCCCGCCTTTGCCGATGCCGTCAAGGGCCCGGTCGAGAAACAGGCGATCAACGTCACCGCCATCGTGATGTTCCTGGCCTTCGTGGCCGCGACGATGGGCATCACCTACTGGGCGGCCTCGCGCACCAAGACCGCCAAGGACTTCTACACCGGCGGCGGCGGCATCACCGGTTTCCAGAACGGCCTCGCGATTGCCGGCGATTACATGTCGGCGGCCTCGTTCCTCGGTATTTCGGGTCTGGTGTTCTCGTCCGGCTATGACGGCCTGATCTATTCGATCGGCTTCCTCGTCGGCTGGCCGATCATCATGTTCGTGATGGCCGAACAGCTGCGCAATCTCGGCAAGTTCACGTTCGCGGACGTGGCCTCGTACCGTTTCGGCCAGACCGAAATCCGCACGATGGCCGCTTTCTCGTCGCTGGTCGTCGTCGCGTTCTACCTGATCGCGCAGATGGTCGGTGCCGGCAAGCTGATCCAGATCCTGTTCGGTCTCGATTACAACCTCGCCGTCGTCGGCGTCGGCGTGCTGATGCTGATCTACGTGGTGTTCGGCGGCATGACCGCAACCACCTGGGTGCAGATCATCAAGGCCGTGCTGCTGCTCTCCGGTGCCACGTTCATGGCGCTGGCAGCCCTGTCGCACTTCGGCTTCTCGCCGGAAGAAATGTTCAAGCAGGCGGTCGCCGGTCACCCGAAGGGCGACAAGATCATGGGCCCGGGCGGTCTGGTCACCGATCCGATCAACGCGATCTCGCTGGGTCTCGCGCTGATGTTCGGCACCGCCGGCCTGCCGCACATCCTGATGCGCTTCTTCACGGTGCCGAACGCCAAGGAAGCCCGCAAGTCGGTGTTCTACGCGACCGGCTTCATCGGCTACTTCTACATCCTGACCTTCATCATCGGCTTCTCGGCGATCGTGCTGCTCGTCCAGCACCCCGAGTTCTACAAGGCTGACGCGCTGGTCAACGGCGCCGTCGACAAGGCCAAGCTGATCAGCGGCCTCAACGGCGGCACCAACATGGTCGCGATCCACCTCGCCAACGCCGTCGGCGGCAACATCTTCCTCGGCTTCATCTCGGCCGTCGCGTTCGCGACCATCCTCGCGGTGGTCTCGGGCCTGACGCTGGCCGGTGCCTCGGCGATCTCGCACGACCTGTACGCGAGCGTCATCGCCAAGGGCCGCTCCGACGAAGTCACCGAAATGAAGGTCTCGCGTGGCGCGACCATCACGCTCGGCGTCATCGCCGTCGTCCTCGGCATCATCTTCGAGAAGCAGAACGTCGCGTTCATGGTCGGTCTGGCCTTCGCGATCGCGGCCAGCGCCAACTTCCCGGTGCTGATCATGTCGGTGTTCTGGTCGAAGATGACGACGCGCGGCGCGATGATCGGCGGCTGGATCGGCCTGACCGTCGCGGTGGTGCTGACCGTCATCTCCAAGGCCATCTGGGTCGATGTCATCGGCAATGCCGCACCGCTGATCACGCTGAACAACCCGGCGATCATCTCGATCCCGTCGGCGTTCATCGCGATCTGGCTGTTCTCGGTCACCGACAAGAGCAAGCGCGCCGAACAGGACCTGCTCGGCTTCGAGGCCCAGGACGTGCGCTGCCAGACCGGCATCGGTGCCGAAGGCGCTTCCGGCCACTGAGCCTGATCCAAGTCAAGCCATCCGGGGCCGAAAGGCTCCGGAACGCTCCCCAGGACCCCGCCGGCTCTTTTAGACTGGCGGGGTTTTTCATTACGGAAATGTCATGGAACCGCGTCCGCAGCTGAGCCGCATCCCGCCCTTCGATCGTCTGCCCGCCGAGACGCTCGCCCGCGTCGCCGAAGCGGTCGATGTGCTGTTCTTCCGCCGCGACCAGACGGTGCTGACCGAGCAGGAAGCGCCCGATTCGCTGTATGTGCTGACCCAGGGCTCGGTGCAGGTGCTCGCCGGTGGCGAGGTCATCGCGCGCTACGGCCCCGAGGACTGCTTCGATCTCGAAGCGCTGCTGCGCCGGCGCAGCCCCGGGCGCATCGTCGCGCGCGAGGACACGGTCTGCCTGGCGCTGCCGCGCGCCGAATTCCTGTACCTGCTCGCCGAATGCCCGGAATTCGCCGATCCGCTGTTCGCGGAACTCGCCGGACGCACCGCCGGCAGCCGCCCGGTCGACACGCACGGCGAGCTGGCCGGCTTCATGATCGCCAAGATCGGCGATGCCTACGTCCACCCGCCGCTGCAGGTGACGGCCGCAAGCTCGATCCACGAGGCTGCGCGCGCGATGCGCGACAACCGCGCGACCTCGCTGCTGGTCGTGCGCGAGGACGGCGAGATCGGCATCTGCTCGGGCACGGACCTGCGCAACGCCGTCGTCATCGAACGCCGCTCGCCGGATGCGCCGGTCGGCGACATCGCCTCCTACGGCCTGGTGTCGCTGGAAGAAGACGACTTCCTGTTCAACGCGCTGCTGACCATGACCCGCCACAGCATCAGCCGCGTCGTGATCCGCCACGACGGCGCGATCCGCGGCGTGCTCGAACAGGTCGACCTGCTGTCTTATCTCTCGAACCACTCGCACCTGATCGCCGTGCAGATCGAGCGCGCCGGCAGCCGCGAGGAACTGGCCAAGGCCAGCCACGAGCTGACGCGCGTGATCGAGGCGCTGCACGGCAAGGGCGTGAAGCTGCGCTACATCGGCCAGCTGCTGTCGGAGCTGAACAAGAAGCTGCTCGGCAAGCTGTTCACGCTGATCGCGCCGCCCGAGCTGATCGACAACGCCTGTCTGGTGGTCATGGGCAGCGAGGGCCGCGAGGAGCAGATCCTCAAGACCGATCAGGACAACGCGCTGCTGCTGCGCGACGGCTACACGCATCCCGGGCTCGATGCGATCACGCAGGCCTTCACCGAGGCCCTCGTGGCCTTCGGCTATCCGCCCTGCCCCGGCAACATCATGGTCTCGAACCCGTACTGGACGAAGCCGCTCGGCGCGTTCAAGGACGAGATCTTCAACTGGATCAAGCGCCCGAGCGAAGACGGCTTCATGCACTTCGCGATCTTCTTCGACGCGATGCCGGTCGCCGGCGACACCGCCCTGCTCGACGAGGCCAAGCGCTACCTGCACCAGCAACTGCAGAGCAACTCCGGCTTCTTCGCGCACTTCGCGCGCGCGACCGTCAGCTTCGAGACCCCGCTCGGCTTCTTCCAGAACTTCGTGACCGGCAAGGACGGCCAGCACCGCGACGAGCTCGACCTCAAGAAGGGCGGCATCTTCCCGCTGACGCACGGCGTGCGCAGCCTCGCGCTCGAACACCGCCTGGAGCCGACCAACACGCTGGAGCGCATCGAGGCGCTGGAAGCCAAGGGCGTGCTGACACCGGCGCGGGCGGCCGAGCTGACCGAGGCGCTGACGATGATGTCGACGCTGCGCCTGACCACGGGCCTGCGCAAGCTGAAGGCCGGCCTGCCGCAGGACAACTTCGTGAACCCGAACGAGCTGAACAAGCTCGAACGCGAGCTGCTGCGCGATTCGTTCAAGATCGTCAACGAATTCAAGAAATTCATCACCTTCCACTTCAAGCTGAATCTGGTCACCTGATGCTCGCCGCCCTCGCCCGTCCGTTCCGTCACGCCGCGCCGCCCGAGGCGTTCGATTTCATGCAGGAAGCCGGCGGGACCGCCGGCGAGCTGGTCTGCCTCGACTGCGCGGCGACCTCGCTCGACCTGCGCAGTGCAAGGCTGCTGTCGCTCGCGGCCGTGCGCATCCGCGGCAACCGCGTGCTGACCTCCTCGGCGCTGCAACTCGATATCGCCGGCCCCGAGCACGGCGACGGCCAGGGCATGAGTGCGCTCGAAGCCGTGCAGAAGCTGCTGCGCTTCATCGGCCCGCGGCCGGTGGTCGGCTACTGGCTCGATTTCGACCTCGAACTGCTGGAGCCGCAGATCGAGCGCCTGCTCGGCTGCCCGCTGCCGAATGCGACCGTCGAGGTCTCGGCGCTGTACCATGCGCGCATCCGCCGCCAGCCGCGAGCACCGCACCGGCCGCTGGACCTGCGCTTCGAGACCCTCCGTCGCGACCTCGAACTGCCGGCGCTCGAAAGCGGCTCGCCGCTTGCGCACGCGGTGCTGACGGCGCTGATGTACCTGAAGCTCAGCGCCGCCCCGGACAGTCAGCCCTGAGCCCCGTCGAGGTGCTGCCGATGCCTGCGATCCGCATCCTGTATTTCGCCAGCCTGCGCGAGCGGGTCGGACGTGCCAGTGCCGAGCTGCCCGGGGACGATCCGCTGACCGTCGCCGAAGCCTGGTCGCGCCTGAACCCGGCGCTGCCGCTGCCGCCGAACACGCTGGCGGCGATCAACCACGAGTACGTCGACCTCGGCGCGCCGGTGCGCGGCGGCGACGAACTGGCGTTCTTTCCGCCGGTGACCGGAGGCTGAGCATGGCCGTGCGCATCGAGATCCGCGAACACGGCTTCGAACCGCTGGCCGAACTCGCCGCCCACCAGCAGGCGCTCGATGCGCGGCTCGCCGGTCGCTACGGCGCGACGGCGAGCTTCATCGGCACGATGCGCGATCACAACGAAGGCGATGACGTGCGCGGCATGCGTCTGGAGCACTATCCGGGCATGACCGAGCGGGAACTCGCGCGTCTGGCCGAAGAGGCGGTCGAGCGCTGGTCGCTGCTCGATGCGCTGGTGATCCACCGCGTCGGCGAGCTGCTGCCGAATGATCCGATCGTGCTGGTCGCGGTCTGGAGCGCCCACCGCGGCGCGGCCTTCGACGCCTGTCGCTGGATCATGGAGGCGCTGAAGTCGCGCGCGCCGTTCTGGAAGCACGAAACCCTGCCCGACGGCAGCCGCTGGGTCGCGAAGAACACGACCGGCTGAGCCTGCAGGGCCTTCCCCCCGCCCGGACACCGCCGGCGGCCACCCCCGTGCCGCCGCAAGGAGAGCCGATGTCCCCGCAGCACGTCTCGCAGTCCTTCGATTACGCCACTGCCTTCAGCCGCAACATCGGCTGGCTGACACCGACCGAGCAGGCCTGGCTGCGCGGCCGGCGGCTGGCTGTCGCCGGACTCGGCGGCGTCGGCGGCGTGCATCTGCTGACGCTGGCGCGGCTCGGCGTCGGCGCCTTCCACCTCGCCGACTTCGACCGCTTCGAGCTGCACAACTTCAACCGTCAGGCCGGCGCGACGATGGCGACGCTCGATCGGCCGAAGCTCGACGTGATGGCCGAGGCCGCCCTCGCGATCAATCCGGAACTCGATATCCGGCGCTTTGCGGACGGCGTCACCGACGACAACCTCGATGCCTTCTTCGACGGCGTCGACCTGTACGTCGATGCGCTGGATTTCTTCGTGCTGCCGGTGCGGCGCAAGGTGTTCGCGGCCGCCCACGCCCGCGGCATTCCGGCGATCACGGCCGCGCCGCTCGGCATGGGCACGGCGGTGCTGACCTTCCTGCCCGGGCGCATGAGCTTCGAGGACTACTTCCAGGTCGAGGGCCAACCCGAGGAGGAACAGTACGCGCGCTTCCTGGTCGGGCTGTCGCCGACGATGCTGCAGCAGGGCTATCTGGTCGATCGCTCGACGATCAACTTCGTCGAGAAGCGCGGACCGTCGACGCCGATGGCCTGCGAACTCGCCGCCGGCGTGCTCGTGACCGAATCGCTGAAGCTGCTGCTCGGCCGCGGCCCGGTGCGCGCCGCGCCGTGGGGCCTGCACTTCGATGCCTACCGCAACCGGCTGTCGCGCACCTGGCGCCCGGGCGGCAACCGCCACCCGCTGAACCGCCTGACGCTGGCGATCATGCGCACGCTGCTGCGCCGCGCCCGCAGCCTGCCGGCCCCGGCGCGTGCCGCGCCTGCGGCACCGGCCGGGCTGGACCCGCGCGTCGCACGCGTGCTCGAACTGGCGAGCTGGGCCCCGAGCGGCGACAACACCCAGCCGTGGCGCTTCGAGGCCGTCGACCCGCTGACCGTGATCGTGCACGGCTGCGACACGCGCGATCACGTGATCTACGACCTGCGCGGCCGGCCGAGCCAGCTCGCCCTCGGCGCGCTGCTGGAAACCGCGCGCATCGCCGCCCCGGGCGCGGGGCTTGCGCTCGACATCGAAACGCTGCCCGGCGTCGGGGACACGACGCCGGCGTTTGCGCCGATGTTCCGCCTGCAGTTCACGCCGGCAGCGGCGGCCGTGCGCCATCCGCTGGAAACCGCGATCCGCGCACGCTGCACGCAGCGCCGGCCGCTGTCGCGCCGGCCGCTCACGGACGCCGTGAAGGCGGCCTTCCTGCAGGCGCTCGGTCCCGGCTACTCGCTGCGCTGGCTGGAAGGGGATCAGCGCCTCGATGTCGCGAAGCTGCTGTTTCGCAACGCCCACATCCGGCTGACGACGCCCGAGGCCTACCCGACGCACCGCGACATCATCGAGTTCGGCGTGCAGTACAGCGAGGACCGGCTGCCCGGGGCCGCGGTCGGGCTCGATCCGGTCGGGCTCGCGCTGATGCGCTGGGCGATGAAGAGCTGGGAGCGCGTCGACTTCCTGAACCGCTGGTTCGCCGGCACCTGGCTGCCGCGGCTGCAGCTCGACTTCGCACCGGCGCTCGGCTGCGCCGCGCATTTCCTGATCATTGCCGAACAGGCACCGCAGACGCTCGCCGACTATCTCGCCGCCGGCGCCGCAATGCAGCGCTTCTGGCTGACCGCGACCCGCCTCGGCCTGCAGTTCCAGCCGGAGATGACGCCGCTGATCTTCTCCGGCTACATCCGCGACGGCATCGAATTCACGACAAAGCAGGCTTCGGTCGACAACGCCCGCACGCTCGCCCGCCAGCTCGATGCACTGGTCGGGGCCGACACCGCGGCGCGCGCCGTGTACTTCGGCCGCCGCGGCTACGGCCCGGTGCCGGTATCGCGCTCGACGCGCCTGCCGCTCGCGCGGCTGATGACCGGCGGCGGCAGCCCGGACGCCAGCCCTCAGAAGTCGTAGCGGACCTCGGCGTAGACGCGGTCGCCGTTGGTGAAGCGGCCGAACAGCGCATCCGGCGGGCCGTTCAGGATGTCGGCGCCGAAGCTGGCCTTCAGGTCGGCGCTGACGTTCCAGGTCAGCCGCGGCCGCAGCAGCCAGTCGCCGCGGTTGAGGCTCTCGATCAAGGTGATTTCCGGCTCCAGCCGGTCGCCCCAGACCTTGGTCGAATAGAACAGGCTGACACCGCTCTCGACGCTCTCCGGCACCATGTCCGGGTCGTGGTCCTGATAGAAGCGCTGGAAGAACTGCAGGTTCAGGCGGTTGCTGGCGTCCGGCGTCCAGTCGAGACCGAGCACGTAATCGAGCGTGTCCTTGCGCACCAGACCGTCGGCATCGCTCAGGCGCAGCACGTCGTAGCGCCGGCCCATCGTGTAGATCGCCTCGGCCTTGAACACCAGCCCGTCGCCGATGTCCTTGCCGACGGTCAGGCCCCACTGCTGGATGCGGTTGTGCGTCGGCGTGTAGGTCAGCGTCGGCACGCCGCCGACCAGGCCGAAGCTGCGCTGGAAGGCCGGCTGCACGTCGGTGCTGCGGTAGTAGTAACCGTTGATGTCCCAGCCATCGACGATCCAGCCGAGGCGCACGCCGGCGGCATCGTCGCTGTCACCGCCGCGCGGTTTCTTTTCATCGAGGATGCGGTAGCCAAGCCCCGGGAAGGCCGGCGGATACGGGTAGAAGTCGTCGCCGGGCTCGCCGATGTTGTCGTAGGTCAGGTACGGGATCCACACGAGCTCGGCGTGGAAGTCGTCCTTGAAGTACTCGGCGCGCGCCGCCCACTGCGGGATGCGCAGCTGCTCGAAGTCGGCGAGCACGAACTCGCGCATGTCGCGCGCCGAGACCACGTCGGCGAAGAACAGGCCGACCATCTCGCCCCAGACGATGTTCTGGCGCCCGAGGCGCAGGTCCCAGTCCCCGAGGCTCACATCGAGGAAGGTCTCGCGCACCAGCCCCTCGAAACCGCGGTCGTCCTGCACCTTGTCCGGATAGAAATCCGAGTGCTGGACAACCGGGTCCCAGCGCAGCCAGCCGCTCGCCTTCCACGAGATCGACTCGCTGAAGCTGCCGGTGGCGGCCAGGTTCAGCGTGTTGCGGGACTTCGACCAGTGATTCTCGCCGCCGAAGGTGTACGCGGTCTCGTTCGACAGGTAGCCGCTGAGCTTCACGTCCTGCTGCGCGGCAGCCGCCGGCGTGACCGCCAGCAGTGCGATGCCCAGGGCGATGCGGCCGGACCGGTTCGGATGGTTCGTCATCGGGTCTCCTCGCCGACGATGGCGCCGTCACTGATGCGCACGAGCCGGCTGGCCATCGCCATCACGCGGGCGTCGTGCGTCGAAAAGATGAAGGTGGTGCCGGACTGCTCGTTGATGTGCTTCATCAGCTGCAGGATACCGTCGCCGCTCTGGTGATCGAGGTTCGCGGTCGGCTCGTCGGCAAGCACGATCTTCGGCTTGGTCGCCAGCGCCCGGGCGATCGCGACGCGCTGGCGCTGGCCGCCCGAAAGCTGGTTCGGGCGATGGCGTGCGAACCGCGCGAGTCCGACCATGTCGAGGAAGTACGCGACGCGCTGGCGGCGCTCGGCCCGGGGGATGTGCTGGATGTTGATCAGCGGGTACTCGACGTTTTCCTCGGCCGACAGCACCGGCAGCAGGTTGAAGGTCTGGAAGATGAAGCCGAGCGTGCGGGCGCGCAGTTCGGCGAGCTGGTCCGGATCGCGGCCGGTCACGTCGTGGCCATCGACGATGACGCGCCCGGAACTCGGCGTGTCGATGCAGCCGATCATGTTCAGCAGCGTCGTCTTGCCGCTGCCGGAGGGTCCGGCCAGCGCCACGAACTCGCCCGGCTCGACGCGCAGGCTGACGCCGTGCAGCGCCGTCACGTCCTGCTCGCCGAGGCGGTAGCGTTTCGAGACGTTTTCGATGCGTACTATGCTCATGACCCGTTCTTCATCCCGCGGCTCGCGCCGTATCCCTGCCCCGCCCTGCGGCCGGGCGTACCCGTTGTGTACCCGATGCCTGGAGAGTATGCCGATGCGTGCGACCGTACTGCGTCTGCCTTCCCTGCTGCTGCTGTGCGCCGCCACCCTGGCGATGCCGGCGGCGCGGGCACAGGAAGTGGACCTCGAAGCCCTCGCGATGCTGGAGGCCGCCGATCAGGTCCGGTTTCCGCGCAGCGACTTCGAGGTGAACGTGCGGATCAGCTCGACCACGCCCGGAGGCGAAACCGAGGTCCGCGATTACCAGATCCTGTCGAAGGGTAACGAAAACACCCTCGTCATCACTACCGCCCCGGCCTCGGAGCGCGGCCAGGTGCTGCTGATGCGCGGGCGCGACCTGTGGGTGTACTCGCCGCGCCTGTCGCAGCCGGTGCGCCTGCCGCTGTCGCAGCGCCTGACCGGCCAGGTCGCCAACGGCGATCTGGCACGCGCGAACTTCTCGGGCGACTACAACGCCCGCGTGCTGCGCGACGAGACCATCCAGAAGCGCAAGTACGCAGTGCTGGAGCTGACCGCCATCGATGGCAGCGTCACCTACAGCCGCGTGCTGCTGTGGGTCGATCGTGCCGGCAACCAGCCGCTGAAGGCCGAGTTCTACGCGCTGTCCGGCCGGCTGCTGAAGACCGCCCAGTACCTGAACTACACGAAGCTCGACAACACCGTGCGTCCGACCCAGCTGGTCATGGAGGATGCGGTCAAGCGCGGTGACCGCTCCGTGCTCGATTACTCCGCGATGAAGCCGCGCGAGCTGCCGAACAAGCTGTTCAACAAGGACTACATGAAGCGCGTCACGCAGGGCATCGACTGAAGCCCGCGGGTCCGGACCCTGCGGCCGCACCGGGCTCATTGCGCCCGGCGCAGCGCTTCGACGACCGGCAGCCGCGACACCCGCCACGCCGGCAGCACCGAGGCCAGCACGGTCGCAACGACGCCGATGACCAGCGCCACCGCCACCTGCTCCGGCACGATGCGCACGACCGCGAGATAGCCCTGGCTGGAGTTCGGTGGCGGTGGCATCGGAATGCCGATCGAGCTGATGCCGAGCGCCAGCCCGATGCCGAGCGCCGCGCCGGCCAGCCCCCCGACCAGTCCCGAGATCGCGCTCTCCATCACCAGCAGCTGCAGCACCTGCCGGCGGCGGTTGCCGAGCGCGAGCAGCGTGCCGACCTCGGCCGTGCGCTCGAAGATCGAGATGTTGATGCTGTTCGACACCGACAGCGCCACCATGATCAGGATGATCGCCTGCAGCACGCCGAACTGCGTGCGGTACAGATCCACCGCCTTGCGGTAGAAATCGGCGAGTTCGTCCCAGGTGTACACGGCGAGCGGCTGGCCATCGAGGGCCTTGCGCAGCTGCCCGGCAGCGGTCTGCGTGAAGGCGGTGTTCTCGAGCGCGACGACGACGGTATGCACGGACTTCGTGTTCAGCAGCGTCTGCGCCGTCGCGAGCGGCAGGCGTGCGGCACGCGCGTCGTAGTCGATCGACACGCTGCGGAAGATGCCGACCACCTTCAGCTCGACGGTGTTGATCGCGCCCTCGGGCGTGGCGGTCAGCAGCGTCACGAACGCCCCCGGCGCAACGCCGAGCGCCCGCGCCAGCCCCTCGCCGAGCTCGACGACGTTCTGATCGCCGCCGGTGAGGCGCCGGCCGTCGACCAGCGTCACGAAGCCGCCGACCGCCACCTCCTTTTCCGGCTCGCCGCCCTCGGCGACCACCGGCAGCTCGCCGCTGCCGTTGCTGAGCGTGCCGGTGAGGTTCACGCGCATCATCGCCTCGCGCACCGTCGGCAGCTTCTTCGCGGCGGCGACGACGGCTCCGGGGTTTTCGATCATGTAGGCATAGGGCTGGCGGTTGCGCAGGTCGAAGTAGTGCTCGCGCGCGACCTGCAGGTGGCCGAGGCCGCTCTGCACGGTGTTCTCGCGCAGGCGCACGAAGATGTCGTCGACGAAGCCGGCCGACAGCACCAGGCTCACGACCCCGAAGGCGATCGCCCCGAGCGTCAGCAGCGTGCGGCCGCGGTGGCGGGTCAGGTTGCGGTAGGCGAACTTGAGCATGGCGCGCTCCGCTTCAGCGGTTGTGCCGCAGCGCGTCGACGATGACGAGCCGCGAGGCCTTCCAGGCCGGATACAGGCCGGAGACGAAGGTCGCGATGACGGCCAGCCCGAAGGTCGAGCCCGCCAGCGCCGGCGTGACCAGGATCTCGGCGACGAAGCCCTTGTCCATGCCCGGGGCCGGCGGCATCGGGATGCCGACCGCCGAGGCCACCGAGGCGATGGTCACGCCGAGCGCCGTACCGGTCGCCGCGCCGAGCAGGCCGAGCGCGAGGGCTTCGAGGCTGAAGATCTTCAGGATCGAGCGCCGGCGCGTGCCGAGCGCGCACAGCGTGCCGATCTCGCCGGTGCGCTCCATGACGTTCATCATCAGCGAGTTCGAGATGCTGAGCAGGATGATCACCGCGATCATCAGCCGCAGCACGAACATCTGGCGCTGGAACAGCTCGCTGGTCTTGTTGTAGAAGTCGGCGAGGTCCGACCACGGCACCGCCTGCAGGCCAGCCGGCAGCAGGGCGCGCAGCTGCGGCAGCACGGCGGCCGTCGATTCGGTGCGATCGAGCAGCACCACCCAGATGTGCACGCCATCGACCTGCAGCAGGTCCTGTGCGGTCTTCAGCGGCACGCGCAGGGCGACATCGTTCAGCGCCTTGTTCGAGGTCGAGAACAGCCCGCGCACCTTCAGCTCGACCGGCGTGAACGCGCCGCTGCCGGAGTTGCTCATCAGGATCAGCTTCTGGCCGGGCTTGACGCCGAGCGTCGCCGCGAGTCCGGTGCCGACGATGACCTCGCGCGCGTCGCTGGTGGTCAGGCCCTTGCCGCTGACGATGCGGTAATCGATGCTGATCGGCGCCTCGTCCTCGGGCACCACGCCCTGACCGAGGTACGGCACCGTGGTCTCGCCGGTGCTCGCCAGACCGCTGAAGCTCAGCCGCGGCGTCACGGCGCGCACGTGCGGCAGCTCGCGCAGGCCGGCCGGCGGCGCATCGCCCGGGATCAGGAAGCCGCGCGGATCGGCCGTGCCGCGCACGAAGAAATCCTGGCGCACGACCTGCACATGGCCGAGCTGGCCGTAGACGGCCGATTCGCGCGTCGCCCACAGCACCCATTCGATGAAGCCGCCGGCGAGGATCAGCGCCACGGCGCCGAAGCCGATCGCGCCGAGCGCGGCGGCCGTGCGCTTGCGCTGGCGCACGAGGTTGCGCAGCGCCAGCGCCAGATCGTGCAGTCCGGCCGGCAGGTCGGTGCCACGATCGGGTGCCCGCTGCCCGCGCGCCGCGCTCGCCGGCCGCCACGGCCGGCCGACCATGCGCGACAGCCGCAGCATCCCGATCATGGCCCGACTGGCCGCCCCGGCAGCGCCGGCCACCGGCACATGCCGGGCTTCGAGTTCGGCCAGCGCCCGTTCCAGCGGACGCAGGCGCGGATCGCCGGAAGCGAGCTGGCGCGCGCGCGCCAGATGCCGGCCGGCACGGGCGTGATAGCCCTCGTCCCATTCGTTCTCGAACAGGTACTGCAGCAGCGCCTGCGTGGCGCCGAACTGCAGCTGCACGGCCTCGGGGTGACGCTTGGCGGCGTCCTCGAACAGGCGCAGCGCCTGCAGCCACTCGCCGACCTTCAGCGCGTCGAGACCGGCCTCGTGGCGGGCGCGCAGCTCGGGCTCGGCGCTGTTCAGCTCGGATTCGTTCAGCGCGACGATCGCCGCATGCCGCCGGCCGCGGCGCATGCGCTCGCGCCAGCCGCCGCCGCCCGGTTCGGCGTCGACGACGTTGATCGCCGTGACCGCCGACACCGGCGCGCGCAGCACGTACAGGCAGATCGCCGGCAGCACCAGCAGCACGCACAGCGCGATGACCGGAATGCCGCCGATCAGCGCCCCGGCGAGCGCCATCCACGCCGGGGCCGCCACCGGCACGCCGAGCGCAAATACCGCGAGGCCGGCGACGCTTGCCAGGGCCGAGACCAGCACCGGCAGCGCCCGGTCGGCCGCGGCGAGCGCCACGGCTCTGGCGACCGAGCCCTCGATCGGCAGCAGCCGCTGCACGGCCGACACCAGCAGCAGCGTCGACTGCACCGACAGACCGAGCAGCGCCGTGCCGGCAAAGCCGGTGTACGGACCGACCGGCTGGCCGCTGACGGCCAGCCCGACGACGAAGGCCAGCGCCGCGAACGGCACGGCCGCGAAGATCACCAGCGGCTGGCGGTAGCTGTGCGCGCGCGTCGCGAGCACCAGATAACCGAGTCCGCTGCCGAGCGCGAACAGGCTGACCAGCGCACCGAGGTGACCGGCGACGCTGCCGAAGGCGCCGCCGATGACCAGCTCGACGCCGGGCAGGCCGGCGGCGGCCGTGCGCTCCCATTCGGCGACGATCACGCGGTTCAGCGCGAAGGTGTTGACGCGCGCCTGATCGACGTCGGCCTCGATGCTGATCGCACGGCGCAGGTTCTGGTGGCGCACGACGCTGCGGCCGCTGGCCGGCTCGGCGCTGGCGAACTCGCCGAGCGGGGCGCTGCGGCCATCGGGCAGGCGCACCGGCCGCGCCAGGAATTCCTCGATGTCGAAGAACGGTTCGGGCGCAGCCTTGCCGCGCAGCAGCACGTCGACGTTGCGGCCCTGCTCGCGCAGCTGCGCGATGGTCTCGCCCTCGCCGAGCAGGCGCAGCTCGCGCAGCAGCTGCGGCGCCGACAGCCCGGCGCGCAGCAGCGCCCCCGGTTTCAGCACCAGGCGCAGCTCCGCGGCCTCGGCCTGATCCTCGTCGTCGACCACATCGGTGACGCCGATCAGGCTGCGCAGGATGTCGACGACGCGATCGGCGGCGCGGCGCACCTCGGCCGGATCATCGCCGCGCACGGTGACGCTGAGCGGCCGCGCCACCGGCCGGCCGTCGTCGACGGCCTGCACGCTCAGGTTGTCGACGCCACCGACGAAGGCGAGCCGCGGCTTGACGCGCGTGATCGCCTGCTCGACGGTCAGCGCGTCGCGGATGCGGTCGCCGCTGCGCAGGCCGACCAGCACCTGGCCGTGGCGCTCGCCGGTCAGCAGTTCGCGCTCGCTGCGGCGCAGGCCGGCGCTGATCACGACCTCGGCCAGCGCATCGGCCGGCAGCTGCTCGCGCACGATGCGCTCGACCTCACGCCCGGCGGCGAGGGTGTCCTCCAGCTTCGCACCCGGCGACAGTTCGAGGTTCACGTAGAAGGAGCGCAGCTGCCCGCGTTCGGCGAACTCGACGCCGACGCGGCCGCTGCCGAGGGCGACCAGCGCGCCGAGCAGCAGCAGCACCAGCACCAGCCCCGGCACCAGCGGCCGGCGCAGCGTCCAGTTCAGCAGCCGCCGGTAGGCGTGGCGCAGCCGCCAGGCCAGCCATTCGCGCCGGGCCTGCACCGGATGGCGGCGCGGCAGGCGGATGCGCGTGACCACCGCGTGCGAGGGCAGCAGCAGCACCGCGTAGGCGATGCCGGCGACCAGCATGCCGGTCATGACCCGCGCCGCCAGCGCGCCGGCCGGTCCGCTGCCTTCCGGCAGCCACATCGGCAGCAGCATCGCCAGCAGGAACACCAGCGTCGCGACCATCAGCGGCAGTCCGGCCTCGCGCCAGGCGCCGTAGGCGGCATCGAGCGCCGCGGCACCGCGCAGCAGCCGGTGCTGCAGGCGCTCGCCGACTGCGACTGCCGCATCGATCAGCAGCACGAAACCGGCGAGCACGCCGGTCAGCATCACCGGCGTCAGCACGCCGCCCGAGAATCCCCACGGCGCCAGCGCCAGACCGACGGCCGCCGGCACCACGCAGGCAACGAGCATCGCCAGGCGCCAGCCGAAGGCGATCGCGAACACCAGCAGCGCGGCGGCGAGCGCCGGCAGCGCGCCGCGCTCGTAAGCCTGCAGCGCGCGACGGGTGTCGGTGCTGCGCGCATCGAGCACGCGCAGCTCGATCGCGGCGGCCTCGGCATCGCTGTCCGCGAAGCGCGCCGCCTGCTCGCCGAGTGCCGCCGACAAGTCGAGCGCGTTGGCGTCGGACTTGCGGTACACCGACAGCAGCACCGCCGGCCGGCCGTCGGCCAGCACCGCGCGCGTCGCCGGTTCGGGGCCGCGCTCGATGTCGGCCAGCGCCGCGAGCGGCTGCAGGCCGCGGACACCCGGAACCGGCAGCTGCGCGAGGCGCTCGGGCTGCAGGTCGGCACCCTCGACCAGCAGCTGCATCGGCCGCTCGTCGAAGTCGACGCGCCCGACCGCCTGCTCGCGCAGCTGCGCCCCGACCAGTTCGGCCAGCCGCGCCGGCGTCAGGCCGTGACGGGCGACACGCTCCGGATCGAAGCGGATCTCGACGCGCGTGGCGCGCGTGCCGTAGCGCTCGACGCGCTCGACATCCATCAGCCGCTCGAAGGACTGCGCCAGCCGCTCGGCCGCCGCGTACGGCGCCGGCGCATCGGGGGCCCGGGCCAGCACCAGCACGTCGGCGCTCGGCAGCACGCCGGCGCCATGCACGCTCGCGATCTCCGGACGGCCGGCCAGCGACGGCAGCTGTCGCTCGACGTGCTGCACGATCCAGCGCAGCTCGTTCAGCCGGCGCTCGAAGGTCGCCTCGCTGACCGTGCGCAGGCGCACGGTCAGGCGCGATTCGCCGACGCGGCTGGTGCTGGCGATGAAGTCGAGATCGGCGATCGGCTTGATCGCGGCTTCGAGCACCGCGGTGACGCGGGTCTCGATCTCGGCGGTCGCGAGTCCCGGTGCGGCCGTGACGATCTCGACGGCCGCCGCGGACGGTCGTGCGGTCTGCTCGCGCGGCATCTGCCACCAGGACAGCACACCGGCGAGCAGCGCAAGCAGCAGGGCCAGATTCGCGAAGACGGGATTGCGGAAAAAGCGGCGGCGCAGCATCGCTCAGGCCCCGCTGCCGCTGCCGTCGGCCGGACGCAGCGGCAGGACATCCTGTTCGGCGGACGCGTACGGCATCGGCAACACTCCGTTCGGTGCGGGGTCTGGGACGGGAAGGCAGGCGCGACTGTAGCGCCTTGTGACCGGCGGCGCACCGCGGCGGGCGCGATGCCCAAGCGCAGGCGCCTCGGGTATGCTCGGGCCATGAACGATTCCGTCCGCAAGTCCCCGATCGCCTTCCGCTTCCGTGGTTTTCTGCCCGTCGTCGTCGATATCGAGACCGGCGGCTTCAATGCCCGCACCGATGCGCTGCTCGAAATCGCCGCGGTGCTGCTGCGCCTCGGCAGCGACGGCCGCCTGTATCCGGCACGCACGATCGCGCATCACGTCGAGCCGTTTGCGGGCGCCAACCTCGATCCGGCCTCGCTGAAGGTCAACGGCATCGACCCCTTCCACCCGTTCCGGCTGGCGCTGCCCGAGGCCGAAGCACTCGGCAACGTGCTGCGCGAGGTGCGCCGCGAGGTGCGCGAGACCGGCTGCACGCGCGCGATCATGGTCGCGCACAACCCCGCGTTCGATCTCGGCTTCCTGAATGCGGCGGCCGAGCGCTGCGACGTGAAGCGCAATCCCTTCCACCCGTTCTCGACCTTCGACACCGTGACGCTCGCCGGTCTCGCCTACGGCCAGACCGTGCTCGCCCGTGCCGCGCAGGCCGCCGGCATCGCCTGGGATGCGCGCGAGGCGCACTCGGCCGTCTACGACGCCGAGCGCACGGCGGAACTCTTCTGCAACATCGTCAACCGCTGGAAGGATCTCGGCGGCTGGGTGCCGAGCGCCGACGATCCCTGAGCCCGGGCAGCCCCAGGCTCAGGCGCGGGCGTCAGCCGATCGCCTCGACCGCCTCGCGGATCAGCGCCGGTCCGCGGTAGATGAAGCCCGAGTACAGCTGCACCAGACTGGCCCCGGCCTCGATCTTGGCCCGGGCGTCATCGCCGCTCAGGATGCCGCCGACGCCGATGACCGGCAGCGCGCCATCGAGCGCCTTCGCCAGGCCGGCGATCACCGCCGTCGAACGCTCGCGCAGCGGCGCCCCTGACAGCCCGCCGGTCTCGCCGGCGTGGCGCAGGTGCTCGACGCCGGCACGCGAGAAGGTCGTGTTGGTCGCGATCACCGCATCCAGACGTGCCCGCACCAGCGCCGCAGCGATCACCGGCAGGTCGGCATCCGCCACATCCGGCGCGATCTTCAGCGCCAGCGGCACATAGCGGCCGTGATGGTCGGCGAGGCGGGTCTGCGCCTCCTTGAGTTCGTCGAGCAGCCGGTCGAGCGCCTCGCCGTACTGCAGGTCGCGCAGGCCCGGCGTGTTCGGCGAGGAAATGTTGACGGCCACGTAATCGGCGTGCGCGTAGACCTGCTGCAGGCAGAGCAGGTAGTCGTCGCTGGCGCGCTCGTTCGGCGTGTCCTTGTTCTTGCCGATGTTGATGCCGAGCACGCCGCGAAAGCCGGCCGCGCGTGCCGCCATGACCCGGTTGACCAGCGCCGTGACGCCGCCGTTGTTGAAGCCGTAGCGGTTGATCAGCGCCTGCGCCTCGGGCAGCCGGAACAGCCGCGGGCGCGGATTGCCGGCCTGCGGGCGCGGCGTGACCGTACCGATCTCCAGGCAGCCGAACCCGAGGGCCGCCAGCCCGCGGATCGCCGAGCCGTCCTTGTCGAGGCCGGCAGCCAGACCGACCGGATTCGGAAACTCGATGCCCATGACCACGCGCGGCCGGCGCGGCACCGCGCGTGTCATCAGTCCCGCCGCCGGCCCGATGCGCCCGAGCGCGGCCAGTGTCAGGTCGTGGGCACGTTCGGCATCGAGCCGGAACAGCAGCGGGCGCAGCAGGCGATAGGGCATGGCGGTCGGCACATCGGCAGCTCGGGGCCGATCAGTATAAGCACGGTGCCGCCGCCCCCGACCGTGGTCGTGGGCCGGGGTCTGTCAGGATTTTTATCAGCTGTGCGACCTAATTTGCCCGCCGGTCAGACCAAACCCCTTGTTTTTTCATGTAAGCAAGCTTACGGCACGTAACTTGCTGTATTTAACATTCGGGATCACTGGCGCAGCACGAGAACCCGCGTGCGCCAGGTCAGGGCCGGCCAGCCGATTCACACAGCGGAGGTGAAAGCCATGTATCGCAGCACATAAGAAATCCGCGCAAAACCCATGCACATGAGGTGAGCAACATGAACCAGCGCATGCTGGCAGCCGCAATCGGAGCGGCCTGTCTGATCGGCGGCGTTCCGACGACCCAGGCTGCCTTCTTCCTGCCGACCCCGCAGTTCAACGCCTTCCAGTACGGCGACTTCTATTCGTACTCGCTGCCGATCCTCGCATATCGTTATGCGCGCGAATTCGGAGGTGGCGTCGGCCCCGGCAATCCGTTCTACATCGCCTCCGGCCCCGGACAGATTTCCGATCTGACCGTCATCGGCACCGGCGCGAACGGCCAGCCGGTCAATACGAATTACAGCGGCGTCGACAATGCCTACCAGACGCCGAACAACACCGGCGTTGACCAGTTCCAGACCACGACCTCGGCTCCGGGCGGTGTCGATGACCCGGGTGACAACGGCAATCCGGCGAATCACACCACCGAGTTCGTCGGTGACGGCGAAAACACCTGGGATGCGCGCGTCTCGGCGCTGACCAGCTTCCTGAACGGCGGTGACCTGCTGTTCTTCTTCAACAACAACCAGGTCAATTCCGGCGCGGCCACCAACCAGAACCTGATGGCCTGGGGTCAGTTCACGCTGAAGGACGATGCCGGCGTCGCGCCGGATCTGGTCTTCGACCTGACCAACAACCGCGGTGCCGGCGGCAATCCTTCGCTGACCGGCGCCGAGACGCTGGGCTACACGCACGGCGCCGGTGACACCCCGGCCCTCAACGCCGCTCCGGCCAGCATCACCACGACCGACTTCTACTACATCCTCTCCGGCGGTCAGGTCACGATCCCGAGTTCCGACACCTGCCGCAGCATCTTCGGCTACCAGATCCCGGGCTGCGTGCCCGATGCCGACCAGACCTTCAACCACAACCTCGGCGCCAACCAGGCCGCCTACATGCTGTATTCGCCCGAACTCAACACCGCGATCGCCAATGGTCTCTACGACGTGATGCAGTTCGACTTCCGCATGTCGGCCCTGAACAACGGTTACGAGCAGATCTTCATCGCCAGCTCCAGCAGCGTGACCTCCGTCCCGGAACCGGCCAGCCTCGCGCTGCTCGGACTGACGCTGCCCTGGCTGATGCGCCGCCGGCGTCGCTGAGCGCCTGCGCGCTCCCCGTCGCTGCCCGCCCCCCTCGCCCGCCTTGCGGGCCAGGGGGTGTCCGCTGCCATCCGTGCCAGGAAACTGCCGATGAACCGCTCCCGCCTCCAGCCGCTGGCGCTGGCGCTGGTCTTCGCCCTGGGCGGTCCGCCGGCCGTCGCCGGCACCGCCACCGAAGAACTGCACGCCGGCCTGCAGAGCCTCGACCGCAACGATTACGCCGGGGCCGAAATCCATCTGAAGAATGCCTTGCAGCAGCGCCCGGACCTCGCTCCGGCCCAGGTCGCGCTCGGTCACACCTATCTGCGCCAGGGGCGGTTCGAACTCGCGGAAAGCACCCTGCAGGGGGCGCTGCGCCTCGGAGCCGAGCGCGCCGACATCGATCCGCTGCGCATGTACCTGAAGCTGCGCCAGGGAGAGTTCCAGGCCGTCCTCGACGGCTTCGATCCGTACCGCCATACCGGCGCCGCGCGCGCGCGCATGCTGCGCCTGCGCGGTGAGGCGCGGCTCGAACTCGGTCTGATGGAAGAGGCTGCCCTGTCGTTCACCGCTGCCCGCGAGGCCGCACCGCAGGCGCCGGACGGTGACATCGGTCTGTCGATGCTGGCCCTGCAGCAGCAGGATGTCGCGCTCGCGCGCAGCGCCGCCCAGCGCGCCACCGGCCTCGATCCGCGCTCGACCGAAGCCTGGACCGCGCTCGCCGCCGCCGAACTCGCTGCCGGGCATGCCACCGAGGCCCTCGCCGCCGCCGACACCGCCCTGAAACTGGATGAACTCTGCCTGCCGGCGCGCGCCGCGCGCGTCAGCGCCCTGATCGCGCTCGGACGTGCCGACGAGGCACAGCCGGTGCTCGATCGCCTGCGCCGGCAGAATCCGGCCGATGTGCGCACGCTGCTGCTCGCCGCCGAACTGGCCCGCGCGCGCCAGGACCCGGAAACGGCACGCGCACGCCTGACCGATGCCTCGCTGCTGCTGAAGGCCATCCCGCGCGAGACGCTGCTGCGCTCGCCCTCGCTGCTGAAATTGTCCGGCACCGTGCACGAGGCGCTCGGCCTGTCCGAAAAGGCCCGCGGCGACCTGACGCAGTATCTGGAGCGCATGCCGGGTGACGAGACTGCACGCCGGCTGCTCGCCGCGGTGCTGCTGCGCCTCGGCGATCCCCGCCAGGCGCTGGAACTGCTGCAGCCGCTGCCGGACGATCCGCATGCCGTCAGTGACGTACGCCTGCTGACCCTGCTCGCCGATGCCCATACCCAGCTCGGACAGCATGCGACAGCGGCCGCGCTGCTGGAGCGGCTGATCGAACTCGGCGGCCAGCAGCCGGCCCTGTTCGCGCAGCTCGGCCAGGCCCGCCTGCAGAGCGGTCAGGGCGATGCGGCACTCGCCGCGCTGTCCGCAGCCTGGGCGCAATCCGGCGAAGCCCGCGACGGCCTGCTGCTCGCCAGCCTGCAGCTCGGTGCCGGCCGGCCGGCCGAGGCGCTGCGCACGCTCGATGCCGTCGCGGTGCGTGCCCCGGATCATGCCGTCGTGCTGCACCTGCGCGGCGGCGCAAGACTCGCGCTCGGCGATACCGCCGGGGCCCGGGCCGACTTCGAACGCGCGTTGCAGCTCGCGCCGGGGCTGCTCATGGCCGCGGTCAATCTCGCCCGGCTCGACGCTGTCGAGGGCCGCCCGGCCGACGGCATCCGCCGCCTCGAACAGCTGATCAGCGCCAATCCGCGCGACGCCGGCCTGCGCACCGATCTCGGCCGGCTGCTGCTCGGCATCGGTCGCACGGACGAGGCCGTGCGCGCCTGGGAACAGGCGCGCACGCTCGATCCGCGCCGGCTGGAGCCGCGCCTGGCCCTGGCCGGCTACCGGCTGGAGCACCGCGAGCCGCTGCTCGCCCAGACGGTCGCGAGCGAAGCGGTCGCGATCGACCCCGGCAGTTTCGATGCGCTCGCCGCCCTCGGCATGAGCCAGCTCGCGCTGCAGCAGACTGCGGCGGCCCGCCAGAGCTTCCGCCAGCTCGGCGAGGCCGCCGGCGAGAACCTGCCGCGGCTGCTGCGCGCCGCCCGCCACCAGCTGCTGGCCGGTGCGGCGCAGGATGCCGTTGACACGCTCGAACGCGCACGGCGCATCGACCCCGGACAGCCGGACACGCTGAAGGCGCTGGCCGAAGCCCAGGTCTCGGCCGGGCAGGTGGCCGCGGCCGAAGCCACGGCCCGCACCCTGCTCGCGCAGCCCGAACCGCCGGCCGATGCCTGGGGACTGCTCGGCGAGATCCTGATGGCACGCGGACAGGCGGGCGAGGCGGCCGGCGTCTACGAGGCCGGCCATGCCCGCCATCCGCGCAGCGCCTATGCAGTCGCGATCTGGCGTGCCCACGCCGCCGCCGGCGCCCCGGCCCGCGGCCTGCCGGCGCTCGAAGCCTGGGCAGCGCAGCATCCGGCCGATCCGGACGCGCGCGCGGCACTGGCGATCGCCTGGCCGCAGGCCGGCGAGTGGCAGAAGGCGCTCGGCCTGTACGAAGCCCTCGCCGCCGCCCGCCCCGGCGACGCGATGATCCTCAACAACCTCGCGCTGCTGTACCTGCGCACCCGCGATGTCCGCGCGCTGGCCACGGCCCGGCGCGCGCTGGCCTCCGCCCCCGGTCACCCGGCCGTGCTCGACACGCTGGGCTGGATTCTGGTGCAGCAGGGTCAGGTGGCGGAGGGTCTGCAGCAGTTGCAGGCGGCGCTGGCGCGCGACCCGCTCAACCCGGAACTGCTCTGGCACCTCGGCTATACGCTGCACCGCCTCGGCCGCCCGGCCGAAGCGCGCCGGCCGCTCGAACAGGCGCTGGCGACCGGCACCGGCTTCGACGGCGCCCGGGAAGCCCGGCAACTGCTCACCGCCCTGCCCCGCTGACGCAGCCCGCCGGCTTCGATCCCGCGCTGCGCAAGCAGCCGGCGTTCGAAGCCGGTGCGGGCGCAGCCCGGCGCATGCCCGCCGTCCCTCGCCGGTGACCCGGCGCCCGGCCCCATGGACCCTGCGGTCCGCCGGCGGCCATCTGCAAACCGCAAGCTTTCCTGTTCCGGTCACCGGCGGCGGTGTTCAATTTTCTGACACGCCGCCTCTTGCGGTGGCGGCGAATCCGACCCGCCGTTATTCACGGCCGGGAATGACGGCTGCCGGACATTCGCCAGCATCACGTCGGCCACCCGGATATTGCATTCGCGATTGCGCATGCCGGACATCCATTACGCCAGGCGGGACAGTCAGATTATTTTACACACCGGCTTCCGGACAAAAATGG
>NZ_DAOLKE010000015.1:0-25572 GCF_035331805.1 Plasticicumulans sp.
GGTTGCGGCAGGCGCGGGGGCGGCCGCCGCTGCGGCGGCCGCGTCATCGCGCGCCACCTGCTTCTTGGAGACGACGCCGACCACCTTCGGCCGCGTGTTGTCGACGCGCGGCAGCTCCAGGGATTCGTTGGCACGAGCCCTGTTCTGATCGGCACGCGGACGGGCGAGCACCGAGGTCGACGGCGCAACCGGCCGGCGCTCGACCGGTGCGGCGCGCTGGACCGTCGAACGGGCCGGCGTGGCGCGGGCCGTGGCCGGTCCGGTCTCGGCCACCGGCTCCGGCACGGCTTCGGTGTAGGCCTCGGTGGATGCGGGCGCTTCGGCGGCGAAGGTCTCGGCGATCGCCGCCGCGTCATCCGCGAACTCCTCGGCCGGCGCCGTCTCGGTCACCGGCACGGTTTCACCCGGCAGCGGCTCGCGCTTGACGTAGGTGCGCTTCTTGCGCACCTCGACGCTGACCGTCTTCGTCTGCCCGGGGGCTGCCGCGACCTTGATCTCGCTGTGCGTCTTGCGCTGCAGCGTGATCTTCTTCGGCTCGGCGACCGCCAGGGACTCCTTGCGCCCGTGGCTCTTGCGCAGGTGCGCCAGCAATTCCATTTTCTGCTGGTCGGTGATGCTCGAATCCGCACCGCCGACCTGAATGCCTGCTTCCGCAAACTGCTCCAGCAGCCGGTCGACCGGTGTGCCGACGACCGCTGCAAACTGCTTGACCGTTACTTCCGTCATAATTCCGTACCCCCGACCTGCTAGCCCTGGTCGCCGCTGAACCAGGGCGCACGCGCCGTCATGATGAGTTGCGCGGCACGTGCTTCGTCGATATCCGCCATGTCGATCAGATCATCCACGGACAGCTCCGCCAAATCTTCCTGCGTGCGCACACCCTTGCCGGCCAGCAGGAACGCCAGATCCTCGTCCATGCCCTCCATGCGCCGCAGATCTTCCGCCGGTTCGGCATCGCCGACCTGCTCCTCGGCTGCGATCGCGCGCGTCAGCAGCGCGTCGCGCGCCCGGGCGCGCAGTTCGTCGACGATTTCCTGGTCGAATTCCTCGACCTCCAGCATCTCGTGTACAGGCACGTAGGCCACTTCCTCCAGCGTTGAAAAACCTTCGCGCACCAGGATTTCCGCCACGTCGGCATCGACCGACAGCATGTCCATGAACATCTGCAGGACCGCCTGCGCTTCCTGGCCACTCTTGGCCTCGGCCTGCGCGAGCGTCATGACGTTGAGCTCCCAGCCGGTCAGATCCGAGGCCAGGCGCACGTTCTGACCGCCGCGGCCGATGGCCTGCGACAGCTTTTCCTCGGCGACCGCGATGTCCATCGCGTGACTGTCCTCGTCGACGACGATCGAGATCACCTCGGCCGGCGACATGGCATTGATCACGAACTGCGCCGGGTTGTCGTTCCAGAGCACGATGTCGATGCGCTCGCCGGCCAGTTCGGTCGAGACGCTCTGCACGCGCGAGCCGCGCATGCCGACGCAGGCCCCGACCGGATCGATGCGCTGGTCGTTGGTCTTGACCGCGATCTTGGCGCGCACGCCCGGATCGCGCGCCGCGCCCTTGATCTCGATGACGCCCTGACCGACCTCCGGGACTTCGAGCCGGAACAGCTCGATCAGGAACTCCGGCGCCGTGCGGCTCAGGAAGATCTGCGGGCCGCGCGGCTCGTGGCGCACGTCCTTCAGCCAGCCGCGGATGCGGTCGCCATTGCGCACCGGCTCGCGCGCGATCATGTCCTCGCGCGCGACCATGGCCTCGATGTTGCCACCGAGATCGACGAGCACGTTGCCGCGCTCGACGCGCTTGACCACCCCGCTGATCAGCTGGCCACGGCGCGGCAGGAACTGGTCGACGACCTGCGCCCGCTCGGCCTCGCGCACCTTCTGCACGATGACCTGCTTGGCGGTCTGCGCGGCGATGCGGCCGAAGGCGGCGTTCTCGAGCGGCTCGGTGATCAGGGCCCCGGTCTCGGCAGCCGGGTCGAGTTCGACGGCACGCCCGAGCGGCAGCTGGCGATCGGGAAATTCGGGTTCGATGTCATCGGCCAGCACCTCCCAGCAGCGGAAGGTGTGGTACTCGCCGGTCTTGCGGTTGATCTCGACGCGCACGTCCGGATCGCCGGCGTAGCGCTTCTTGGCAGCCGAGGCCAGCGCGGCCTCGATTGCTTCGAAAATCACGGTCTTCGCCACACCCTTCTCGTTGGAGACGGCATCGACCACCAGAAGAATCTCTTTGCTCATAGCGCCTGTATCCCATCTCCCCGATTCAGAATTCGGGAACCAGTCGTGCCTTTTCGATGCGGTCCAGGGGAATCGCGACTTCCGTGCCCTCGCAGCGCAGCAACAGCTCGCCGTCACGCAGGCCGAGGATCTCGCCGACGAAGCGCCGCCGGCCATCGAGCGCCATGCCGAGCTGCACACGCGCCTGACGGCCGGTGAAACGCTGGAAATGCTCCGGCTCGAACAGCGGCCGGTCCAGACCGGGTGACGACACTTCCAGCGTGTAGTGCCCGGGCACCGGGTCGGCCACATCCAGCAGCGCGCTGACCTGACGGCTGACACGCTCGCAGTCATCGACCGTCACGCCCTCGGCGCGATCGATATAGATGCGCAGCAGGGCGTTCGCCGAGTTCGGGTGATACTCGATGCCGACGAGTTCGCAGCCGAGGCCGGCAATCGACGGCCCGAGCAGTTCCCGCAGCTTGTAAGGATCGGCGCGCATCGATCGATACCCAAATGAAAAGTGGGCCCGAGGCCCACTGAAATTCCTGACTGCCTGTCCTGAGCACCCGCATGCCGTCACTCGTACGCCGGAACGCGGGTAAGAAAAAGGCCCGCTAGGGGCCCGGTGTCACGACTGAGGTGGCGGGCGGGTCAAGGACCCGTGTCCGGCAACCGGACCCGGTGCAGGCGGCCTGAAGCTGCCCCCTGCACCGCGAGCCGCGGACTATAACAACAGCCGCCCGCCCCTACAAGCCGCGCGTCCGCCGGCTGGCGAGCGGCAGCCACTGGTAGCGATAGACGAAGCCCGGCATCGCCGCGACCAGCGACAGGCAGATCGCGACGACGTAGAACTCCCAGTCCTGCGGATGATGCTCGCCGGTCGCCTTCCACTCGCTGGCAAGGCCCGCGGCCGTGACCAGCACGGCGAGCAGCAGCCATTCCAGCCAGCGCAGCCAGGTCGGCTTGCCGGCGGCCCCGGCGCTGCGCACCAGCAGCAGGCGGTCGCTGAGCCAGGGCAGGTTGACCGCCACCGCTGCAAGCAGCAGCCACAGGGTGACCAGCGCATCCTGACCCATTGCCGCCCTCGTCCGTGCCGTCAGTGGATCGCGGCGCTGCAGAGCGCCATCAGCCCCGACGGATAGACGCCGAGCAGCATCACCGCCAGACCGTTGGCGCCCATCAGCACCTGCGCATCGGCCGACACGCTGAGGGTGGTGTCGTCCTCGGCCTTGTCGAAGTACATGACCTTGACGACGCGCAGGTAGTAGAACGCGCCGATCACCGACAGGATCACCGCGAAGATCGCGAGCCCGACGAAGCCCTGCGCAACGACCGCCTGCAGCACGGCGAACTTGGCGTAGAAGCCGACCAGGAACGGAATGCCGGCGGTCGACATCATCAGCACCAGCATCATGAACGCCAGCCACGGGCTGCGGTCGTTGAGGCCCTTGAGATCCGAGATGTTCTCGATCTCGACGCCGGCGCGACCGCAGAGGATCAGCAGGCCGAAGGAGCCGACCGTCATCAGCACGTAGGTCAGCGCGTAGAACATCGACGCCGCGTAGCCCTCGGCCGTGCCGGCAACGAAGCCGAGCAGGATGAAGCCGACGTGCGAGATCGTCGAATACGCGAGCAGGCGCTTGATGTTGGTCTGGGCGATGGCGATGACGTTGCCGGCGGCGATCGACAGCGCGGCGAGCACCATCAGCATCTGCTGCCAGTCGGCCCCGAGCGGCGCGACGCCCTCGACCAGGATGCGCATCGTCAGCGCGAAGGCCGCGAGCTTCGGTGCCGAGGCGACGATCATCGTCACCGAGGTCGGCGCGCCCTGATAGACATCCGGCAGCCACATGTGGAAGGGCACGGCGCCGAGCTTGAACGCGAGGCCGACGACCAGGAAGGCGGTGCCGAAGATGAGCACGAGGGTCTTGTCGCCCTTGCCGGCGATCGCCTGCGCGACGCTCGCGAGGTTCAGGCTGCCGGTGGCGCCGTACATCATCGAGATGCCGTACAGCAGCATGCCGGAGGCGAGCGCACCGAGCACGAAGTACTTCATCGCCGATTCCGAACAGCGGCCGTCCTCGCGATCGAAGGCGACCAGCGCGTACAGCGACAGCGACAGCAGTTCGAGGCCGAGATACACGGTCAGGAAGCTCGCGGCCGAGATCATCACCATCATGCCGAGCACCGCGAACAGCGCGAGCACGTAGTACTCGCCCTTGAACAGCGTGCGGTTGCGCAGGTAGTCACGCGAATACAGCAGCGCGGCGGCCATCGACAGATAGACACCGATCTTCAGCACGTCGCCCATCGCGTCGCGCACGAAGTGGCCGTGGAAGCCGGGCACGCGGGCTTCCGGGGCCGTCGCCAGCGTCAGCAGGGCGGCAAACAGCAGCGTGGCGATCGACAGCCACAGCGTCGTCGTGCGCCGGGCCTCGGGCAGATACACGTCGATGACCAGCACGAGGCAGGCCATCGTCGCGACGAAGATTTCCGGCAGGGCGGGCATCAGGTCAGGCGGGACGAAGGTCATGTTATTCCCTATCACCGTATGCGGTTGCGACCGTCGCCCGCCGGAGTGCCGGCGGGCGACGGCCGGGGTTCACCGGCTCAGAGCTTGGTCACGAGCACGTGCTGCACGAGCCGCTCGATCGAGGCCTGCATCACGTCGGTCAGCGGCTGCGGCCACAGGCCGAGTGCGAGCACCGCGACGGCCAGCACCGCGAGGATCGTGAATTCGCGGGCGTTCACGTCCTGCAGCTCGGCGACGTGCTGGTGCACGACCTCGCCGAACACGACGCGCTTGATCAGCCACAGCGTGTAGGCCGCGCCGAGGATCAGCGTGAACGAGGCGAGGAACGCGATCCAGAAGCTGCCCTTGAAGCTCGACAGGATGACCATGAACTCGCCGACGAAGCCCGAGGTGCCCGGCAGGCCGGCGTTGGCCAGGCCGAACAGCACCATGAAGGCCGCGAACACCGGCATCGTGTTGGCGACACCGCCGTAGTCCTTGATCTGGCGCGAATGCACGCGGTCATAGAGCACGCCGACGCAGAGGAACATCGCGCCGGAGATGAAGCCGTGCGAGACCATCTGCACCATGCCGCCGCCGATGCCCATCGCCGCACCCGAGGTCGACTCGGTCGCGCGCAGGATCGAGAACACGATGAAGAAGCCGAGCGTCACGAAGCCCATGTGCGCGATCGACGAGTACGCGATCAGCTTCTTCATGTCCTGCTGGATCAGCGCGACCAGGCCGATGTAGACCACCGCGATCAGCGACATGCCGAGGATCAGCCAGTCGAGCGAGGCCGAGGCGTCCGGCGTGATCGGCAGCGCGAAGCGCAGGAAGCCGTAGCCGCCGATCTTCAGCGTGATCGCCGCGAGGATCACCGAGCCGCCGGTCGGCGCCTCGACGTGCGCATCGGGCAGCCAGGTGTGCACCGGGAACATCGGCACCTTGACCGCGAACGCACCGACGAAGGCGAGGAAGATCAGCACCTGCTCGGTCATGCCGAGCTTGAGGTTGTGGAAGGCAAGGATCTCGAAGCTGCCGGACTTGAAGTACATGTACATCAGCGCGACCAGCATGAACACCGAGCCGAAGAACGTGTACAGGAAGAACTTGATCGTCGCGTACACCCGGCGCGGACCGCCCCAGATGCCGATGACCAGGAACATCGGGATCAGCATCGCTTCGAAGAACACGTAGAACAGGATCGCATCAAGCGCCGCGAACACGCCGATCATCAGGCCTTCCATGATCAGGAAGGCCGCCATGTACTGCGCGACGCGGTACTGGATGACTTCCCAGCCGGCGATCACGACCAGCACGGTGATGAAGGTCGTCAGCAGGATCAGCGGCATCGAGAAGCCGTCGACGCCGAGGTGGTAGTTGATCTTGAAGCCCGGGATCCACGGATACAGTTCCTGGAACTGCATGTCCGCGGTGCCGAGGCTGAAGTTCGTCCACAGCGGAATGCTGAGCACGAAGGTCGCGATCGACGCGACCAGCGCCAGGCGCCGCGCCTTGGCCGGACTGTCGTCGCCGACGAACAGCACGCCGATGCCGCCGAGGATCGGTGCCCAGATGACGAGACTCAGGAGTGGAAATTGCGAAAGCATCTCGGTCTATTCCCCCGCTGTCACCGCACGACAATCCAGGTCAGCAGCCCGAGCAGGCCGATGATCATCGCGAAGGCGTAGTGATACAGATACCCGGACTGCACGTGGCGCACGACGCCGGCCAGCCAGCCGATGGTCTTTGCCGAGCCGTTGACGACCACACCGTCGATCAGGCCGGCGTCGCCGTACTTCCAGAGCGCCTTGCCGGCAACGACGCTGCCGTCGGCAAACACCGCCTGGTTGAAGTCGTCGAAACCGTACTTGCGATCGAGCAGCCGGTAGACCGGCGCGAACTTCGCCCGGGTCTTCTCGGCGATGTCCGGGCGCTTCATGTAGATGTAATACGCACTGCCGACGCCGGCCATCGCCAGCCAGAACGGCAGCGTCAGCAGGCCGTGGAAGGCCATGCCGAGCGCGCTGTGGAACTCGCTGGCCAGGTGGTGCAGCGTGTCGTGCTCGGGCGCGACGTGGATGACGCCCTGGAAGAAGTCACCGAACAGCATCGGCGCGATGGTCTTGCCACCGATGATCACCGACGGGATCGCCAGCAGGATCAGCGGCACGGTGACGACCCACGGCGACTCGTGCGGCGTGCCGCCGTGGTGGCCGTGCCCGTGGTCGTCGTCGTGGTGCGCGTCATGGCCGTGGCCGTGGGCATCGTCATGGTGGTGGAAGCGCTCCTCGCCGTGGAACACGAGGAAGTACATCCGGAACGAGTAGAACGCGGTCACGAACACGCCGACGATGACGGCGAAGTACGCGAAGCCGGAACCCGGGATGTGCGAGGCATGCACGGCCTCGATGATGCTGTCCTTCGAATAGAAGCCCGAGAAGCCCGGGAAACCGATCAGCGCCAGCGAGCCGAGCAGCGACGTGAACCAGGTGATCGGCATGTACTTGCGCAGGCCGCCCATCTTGCGCATGTCCTGCTCGTGGTGCATGCCGATGATCACCGAGCCGGCACCGAGGAACAGCAGCGCCTTGAAGAAGGCGTGCGTCATCAGGTGGAACACGGCCGCCGAGTAGGCCGACACGCCGAGCGCGACGGTCATGTAGCCGAGCTGCGACAGCGTCGAGTAGGCGACGACGCGCTTGATGTCGTTCTGGATGATGCCGAGGAAGCCCATGAACAGCGCCGTGATCGAACCGATCACGAGCACGAAGGACAGCGCCGTCGTCGACAGCTCGAACAGCGGCGACATGCGCGAGACCATGAAGATGCCGGCCGTGACCATGGTCGCGGCGTGGATCAGCGCCGAGATCGGCGTCGGACCTTCCATGGAATCCGGCAGCCAGACGTGCAGCGGCACCTGCGCGGATTTGCCCATCGCACCGATGAACAGCAGGATGCAGGTGACGGTCATCACCGACCATTCGACGCCGGGAATGATCTGCATCTTGGCGTTCGCGAACAGCGGCGCGGCGTGGAAGACATCCTGGTAATCGAGGCTGTTGAAATACATCAGCACCGCGGCGATGCCGAGCAGGAAGCCGAAATCGCCGACGCGGTTGACGAGGAAGGCCTTCATGTTCGCGTAGATCGCGGTCGGGCGCTTGAACCAGAAACCGATCAGCAGATACGACACGACGCCGACCGCTTCCCAGCCGAAGAACAGCTGCAGGAAGTTGTTCGACATGACCAGCATCAGCATCGAGAACGTGAACAGCGAGATGTAGCTGAAGAAGCGCTGGTAGCCCGGATCGTCGTGCATGTAGCCGATCGTGTAGATGTGCACCATCAGCGACACGAAGGTCACGACGGTGATCATCATGACGGTCAGCGAATCGACGAGGAATCCGACTTCGAGCCGGATGCCGTCGATGACCATCCACGTGTAGACGGTGGCGTTGTAGGCCGGCGCGCCGTCGATGACGTGGTGCTTGAACACCGCGAGCGACAGCAGGAACGAGATCGCGACACCGATGATCGTGACCCAGTGCGCGGCGCTGCGGCCGATCTGCCGGCCGAACAGGCCGGCGATGATGGCACCGAACAGCGGCGCGAGTACGAGGGAGAGATAGACGGTCTGCATGCGCTCAACCCTTCATCGTGTCGAGATCGCCGACGTTGATCGTGCGGCGGTTGCGGAACAGCACCACCAGGATCGCGAGGCCGATCGCCGATTCCGCGGCCGCCACGGTAAGAATGAAGAACACGAACACCTGCCCGGCGCTGTCGCCGAGAAAGCGGGAAAACGCGATGAAGTTGAAATTGACCGCCAGCAGCATCAACTCGATGGACATCAGCAGGATGATGACATTTTTCCGGTTCAGGAAAATGCCCGCCACGCTGAGACAAAAGAGGATCGCCCCGAGCACCAGGTAATCAGTAAGCGCGATCATCCATCCCCCTAACGCAATGTTTCTGTAATTCCGGACACCGTTGCAGCCGCATGGATCTGCGGCTGCAACCGGCGGTGCGCACGACCCGCTCTCAGCTCTTCTTTTCGGCTGCCAGATTGACGAGTCGCACCCGGCCCTCGCGCCGCACGGCCACCTGCTCTGCCGGATCGACGTAGCGCACGCCCTGACGGCGACGCATCGTCAGGCCGATCGCGGCGACGATGGCGACCAGCAGGATGAGTGCGGCAATCTCGAACGGGTACGCGTAGAGCGTGTACATGACGCTGCCGAGTTCCTTGGTGTTGCTGTGATCGGCCGCGTAGTTCTGCAGCGCACCGCTGACCAGACCGGAGCGATCCGAGGTCAGCACCAGCGCCATCTCGATGACGATGATCGTCGCGACGGCGATGCCGAGCGGTGCGTTGCGGATGAAGCCCTCCCGCAGCGGCGCGACGTTGATGTCGAGCATCATCACGACGAACAGGAACAGCACCATGACGGCGCCGACGTACACGAGCACCAGTGCGATGGCCAGGAACTCGGCCTGCAGCAGCAGCCAGAGCGCCGCGCTGGTGAAGAAGGCCAGCACCAGGAACAGCGCCGCATGCACGGGGTTGCGCACGGTGATGACCCGCACCGACGCGAACACCAGCACGATGGCGAAGACGTAGAACAGGAATTTCTCGAAGCCCATGATCTCGGTTCCCGTGGCGGCTCAGCGGTAGCGCGCGTCGGCGGCGCGGTCGGCAGCGATCGAGGCTTCCATGCGGTCGCCGTGCGCGAGCAGCTTCGGCTTGGTCATGATCGATTCCTCACGCTTCTCGAAGGCGTACTCGAAGAAGCGCGTCTCGACGATCGAATCGACCGGACAGGACTCCTCGCAGAATCCGCAGAAGATGCACTTGAACAGGTCGATGTCGTAGCGCGTGGTCCGGCGCGTGCCGTCCTCGCGCTGCTGCATGTCGATCGTGATCGCCAGCGCCGGGCAGACCGCCTCGCAGAGCTTGCAGGCGATGCAGCGCTCCTCGCCGTTCGGATAGCGGCGCAGCGCGTGCAGGCCGCGGAAGCGCGGGCTCATCGGCGTCTTCTCTTCCGGGTACTGCACCGTGATCTTGCGCGCGAACAGGTACTTGCCGGTCAGGCGCAGACCGATGAACAGCTCCCAGAGCAGGAAACTGCGGAAATAGTGTTTGAGAGCAGCCATTGCTTTGTCGCCCCTCCGGCCTCAGTCGAACCACGGCGCCAGATGCGCCCACTTCGCCACGCCGACCACGGCCAGCCACACGATCGTCACCGGAATGAACACCTTCCAGCCGAGACGCATGATCTGGTCGTAGCGATAGCGCGGGAAGGTCGCACGCAGCCACAGGAACAGGAACAGGAACACGGCCGTCTTCAGGATCAGCCACACCGCCCCGGGCACCCACGTGAACAGCGCGCCGAGCAGCGGGATGCCCTGGAACGGCGACAGCCAGCCGCCGAGGAACATCGTCGCGGCGAGCGCCGAGATCAGGATCATGTTCGCGTATTCGGCGAGGAAGAACACCGCGAAGGTCATGCCCGAGTATTCGACGTGGAAGCCGGCGACGATTTCGGATTCGCCCTCGGCCACGTCGAACGGCGCGCGGTTGGTCTCGGCGACGCCGGAGATGAAATACACGATGAACAGCGGCAGCAGCGGCAGCCAGAACCAGTGCAGCACGCTGCCCGACTGCGCGCGGACGATCTCGTTGAGGTTCAGGCTGCCACCGGCCATCAGCACGCCGACCAGCGCGAAGCCCATCGCGATTTCATACGAGACGATCTGCGCGGCCGAGCGCATCGCGCCGAGGAAGGAATACTTCGAGTTCGAGGCCCAGCCGGCGATGATGACGCCGTACACGCCGAGCGAGGTCATCGCCAGCAGGTACAGCAGGCCGGCGTCGATGTGCGACAGCACGATGCCGTCGCCGAGCGGGATCGCCGCCCAGGCCGCGAGCGCCGGGCCGATCGACAGCACCGGCGCCAGCACGAACAGGAAGCGGTTCGCGCCGGTCGGGATGACGATTTCCTTCATCATCAGCTTCACGGCGTCGGCGATCGGCTGCAGCCAGCCCTTGGGGCCGACGCGGTTCGGGCCGATGCGCACCTGGATGTAGCCGATGATCTTGCGTTCGGCATAGGTCAGATACGCGACCGACAGCATCAGCGGCGCGACGATCGCGACGATCTTGAGGAGTATCAGCACCAGGGTCAAAAGGCTGTCCACGGTCTCTGTCCTGTCGAGCTTGTCATTCTGTTCCGGATCGCAACGCCGGGGTGCCTGCCGTGCGGCAGGCCCCCCGTCGTTCCCCCCCTCGGTGTCGGGTGTCGGCGCTCAGGCCGGGCGGACCTCGACCGGACCGGCGCCCGCACCGAGCGCTCCGGTCGCTTCCACGCCGGCCGGCACCCAGACGCAGCCGTCCGGAATGCGGTCGTCGATCTTCACGGGCAGGACCACGGCATTGCCGTCGCATCCGACGCTGGCACGCGCATCGGCGGTCAGCCCGAACTGCCCGGCACCGGCGGTGCCGATGCGGACTTCGGCGGACACGGCGAGCGGCGAGGCCTGCAGCGCGGCGGCACGGCGCACGATCGGATCGATCGCGTAGATCGGCACCTCGACGATGCACGCCAGCCCCTCCCCGGCCGGCTGCACATCGGCGGGCGCGACCTCGACCGCTCCGGTCGCGGCGATGCCGTCCGCGGCGCTGCGCGCCTCGGCAGCCACGTCGGCCGAGCTGAGATGGTCGAAACCGGCGACGCCGAGCAGGTTGCCGAGCACGCGCAGCACCTTCCAGCCGGGCCGGACCTGACCGGGCGCGCGCGCCACGGCCTGGAAGTCCTGCCAGCGGCCTTCGAGGTTGACGAAGGTGCCGGAGGTTTCGACGCAGGCCGCGACCGGCAGCACGACATCGGCCTCGCGCTCGACGGTGCCGCCGAGGTGCGTGCCCAGCGCCACGACGAACTCGGCCCCGGCAAGCGCCCTGGCCGCGACCGCCGGTGCCGCGCAGTCGAACTCGGGCTCGATGCCGATCAGCACGTAGCCCTTGAGTCCGGCCGCGAGCATCGCCTGCGCATCCTGCCCGCCTTCGGCCGGCAGGGCACCGGCGAGGCTCGCACCGGCAGCATTGGCACCGGGGGCGAGATAACCGACCGTCGCCCCGCAGCTGCGCGCCAGGAAGCCGGCGATGGCCTGCAGCTGTGCGTACTGCGGATGCGAGAGCGCGAGCTGGCCGAGGAAGATCGCCGCCCTGCCGGCACCGGCCAGCGTTTCGGCGTAGCCGCGCTCGGCCTCGGACGGCTCACCGGCCGCAGCCAGCGCCGCGGGCACGTTCACCCCCTTCACGCCGGCCACCGCCGCCGCGAGGCGCGCCAGAGTGCCGACCATCGCGGCCGGCGAGACGACGAACTCGGCCGCCGGGTCCAGCGTCTGCGCGTAGCGCACCGGGTTCAGGAACGCGATCTTGCCGCCCTTCAGCGAGGCCTGACGCAGGCGGTGCGCGAACAGCGGCAGTTCCATGCGCACGTTCGAACCGATGACCAGCGCCGCATCGAGCCTGGGCACGTCGGCGAGCGCGAGCCCGAGCGACGGATAACCCCCGGCAGCGGCCGTGAAATCGATCTGACGCAGGCGATGGTCGATGCTGGCGATGCCGAGACCGCGCGCGAGCTTCTGCGCAAGGAACAGCTCCTCAAGCGTCGCACTCGGCGAGACCAGCACGCCGACCTGGGCGGCCCCGTGCTTCGCGATCACCGCCTTCAGCCCGGCGGCGGTCGCTTCGAGCGCGGCCTCCCAGCCGGTGATGGCCAGCGCACCGTCCGCTGCGCGCACCATCGGCTGCGTGGCACGGTCGCTGGAGTACAGGCCTTCGTAGGAGAAGCGATCCCGGTCGGACAGCCAGACTTCGTTGACCGCCTCGTTCTCGCGCGGCACGGTGCGCACGATCTTGCCGTAGCGCACGTGATGCCAGACGCTGGAGCCGATGCCGTCATGCCCGGCGATGCCGGCGTGCTGGCTCATCTCCCAGGAACGCGCCGTGTAGCGCGAGGGCTTGGCCGTCAGCGCGCCGACCGGGCAGAGGTCGATGATGTTGCCGGAGAGTTCCGAGGCCAGGCTCTTCCTGACGTAGGTGCCGATCTCGGTGTTCTCGCCACGACCGGTCGCGCCCATCTCGCGCAGGCCGGCGATCTCCTCGCCGAAGCGCACGCAGCGGGTGCAGTGGATGCAGCGCGTCATCTCGGTCGCGACCAGCGGACCGATGTCCTTGTCCTTGACCACGCGCTTGCGCTCGACGTAACGCGAGACGTCGCCGCCGTAGCCCATCGCCACGTCCTGCAGCTCGCACTCGCCGCCCTGATCGCAGATCGGGCAGTCGAGCGGATGATTGATCAGCAGGAACTCCATCGTGCCTTTCTGCGCAGCCAGTGCCTTCGGCGAGCGCGTCTGCACCTTCATGCCGTCCATGACCGGCGTTGCACAGGCCGGCAGCGGCTTCGGGGCCTTCTCGACCTCGACCAGACACATGCGGCAGTTGGCCGCGATCGACAGCTTCTTGTGGTAGCAGAAGCGCGGCACCGTGATGCCGGCCGCGTCGGTCACCTCGATCAGCATCTGCCCCTTGCGGGCCTGCAGCGGCGTGCCGTTGACCTCGATATTGACCAGATCCTCACTCATCTCTCGTTCCCGGCGCTCTGATGGTTGGATGGCGCGTCAGGCCGCGACCGCGTTCGCGCCGGGCACCATGCTGCGCTTGTGCTCGATGTAGTACGCGAACTCGTGGCGGTAATGCTTGACGAAGCTGCGCACCGGCATCGCGGCGGCATCGCCGAGGGCGCAGATCGTGCGCCCCTCGATCTTGCTCGCCACGCTGTCGAGCAGGTCGATGTCCTCGGGACGGCCCTGGCCCTCGACGATGCGCGTCAGCATCCGGTACAGCCAGCCCGTGCCTTCGCGACACGGCGTGCACTGGCCGCAGGACTCGGAAAAATAGAATCGCGACAGGCGCTGCAGCGCCCTGACCATGTCGGTGGTCTCGTCCATGACGATGACCGCGCCGGAGCCGAGCATCGAACCGGCACCCTTCGAGATCGAGTCATAGTCCATGTTGACCTTGAGCATGGTCTCGGCCGGCACCACCGGCACCGACGAACCGCCGGGGATCACGGCCTTGAGCTTGCGCCCCTTCCAGACCCCGCCTGCCAGTTCCAGCAGATCCTTGAACGGCGTGCCGAGACGGATCTCGAAATTGCCGGGCTTGGCGACGTGTCCCGACACCGAGAAGATCTTGCAGCCACCGGCCCCCGGAATGCCGAGATCGGCGAACCACTGGGCGCCGTTGCGCAGGATGTACGGCACCGAGGCCAGCGACTCGGTGTTGTTGATCGTCGTCGGACGGCCGTACAGACCGAAATTCGCCGGGAACGGCGGCTTGAAGCGCGGCTGGCCCTTCTTGCCTTCCAGCGATTCGAGCAGCGCGGTTTCCTCGCCGCAGATGTAGGCGCCGGCACCGAGCGACGGATACAGGTCGAAATCGATGCCCGAGCCCTGGACGTTCCTGCCGAGCAGACCGGCGGCGTAGGCCTCGTTGACCGCCTGCTCGAAATGCAGGTAGGGCTCGTCCATGAACTCGCCGCGCATGTAGTTGTAACCGGCGGTGGCCCCGATCGCGAAACCGGCGATCGCCATGCCCTCGACCAGCGCATGCGGGTTATAGATCAGGATTTCACGGTCCTTGCAGGTACCGGGTTCGGACTCGTCCGAATTGCAGACGACGTACTTCTGGCCCGGAGCCTTGCGCGGCATGAAACTCCATTTGAGACCGGTCGGAAAACCGGCACCGCCGCGGCCGCGCAGGCCCGAGGCCTTGACGATGTCGATGACCTCATCCGAAGTCAGTTCGCCGCGCAGGATCTTCTTCCACGCCTCGTAACCGCCCTGCTGGACATAGGTATCGAACGACCATGGATTTTCCAGGGTCTTCGTCGCATACAGCATCCCGTTCAGGAACATCGAGCGCTCACTCCAGGCTGTCGAGAATCCGGTCGACCTCGGCGGTCGTCAGGTTCTCGTAGTAGACGTGATCGACCTGCATCATCGGTGCACTCGCACAGGCGGCCAGGCATTCCTCTTCCTTCTTCAGGTAGAACTTGCCATCCGCAGTGCTTTCGCCGAGTCTGATGCCGAGTTTCTGCTCGATGTGCGCGACGATTTCGTCCGAGCCACGCAGCATGCACGAGATGTTCGTGCAGACCGCGATGTTGTGCCGGCCGACGGGCTTCAGTTCGTACATCGAATAGAACGACGCGACCTCATAGACCGCGATCGCGGGCAGGCCGAGATAATCGGCCACCGCGTCCATCAGTTCGTTCGTGAGATACCCGCCGTTTTCGTGCTGCACTTCGCGCAGCGCGGCCAGCACCGCCGACTGCTTGCGCTCCGGCGGATATTTGGCGACCCAGCGGTCGATTTCGTGACAGGCGTGCTCGGACAGCACGGCATGCTTGTTCTGGCTCATCAGCGGTCGATCTCCCCGAACACGATGTCCTGCGTACCGATCACGGCGACGACGTCGGCAAGCATGTGACCGCGCACCATTTCGTCGATTGCCGACAGATGCGCGAAACCGGGCGCCCGCACCTTCAGCCGGTACGGCTTGTTGGCACCGTCGGAAATCAGATACACGCCGAACTCACCCTTCGGATGCTCGACGGCCGCATAGACTTCGCCGGCCGGCACGCAGTAGCCCTCGGAGAACAGCTTGAAGTGATGGATGAGGGCTTCCATCGACTCCTTCATCTCGGTGCGCTTGGGCGGCGAAACCTTGTGGCCTTCCGGCATCACCGGCCCCGGATTGTCCCGCAGCCAGCGGATGCACTGGCGGATGATCCGGTTCGACTGGCGCATCTCCTCGACGCGCACCAGATAGCGGTCGTAGCAATCGCCGTGCGTGCCGACCGGAATGTCGAAGTCGAGGCGATCGTAGACCTCATACGGGCGCTTGCGGCGCAGATCCCATTCGATGCCGGAACCGCGCAGCATCGGGCCGCTGAAACCGAGCTGCAGCGCGCGCTCCGGCGTCACGACACCGATGCCGACCGTGCGCTGCTTCCAGATGCGGTTTTCGGTCAGCAGGGTTTCGTATTCGTCGACCCGGCCCGGGAAACGCTCGGTGAAGGCTTCGAGGAAATCGAGCATCGAGCCGCCGCGCGTCTCGTTCAGCGCATCGATCTCGGCCTTCGACCGGTAGGCGTTGTATTCGTACTTCGGCATGCTGTCCGGCAGATCGCGGGCAACACCGCCCGGCCGGTAATAGGTCGCATGCATGCGCGCACCCGAGACGCCCTCGTAGCAGTCCATGAGGTCTTCACGCTCACGGAAGCAGTACAGGAAGACCGTCATCGCGCCGATGTCGAGACCGTGGGCACCGAGCCACATCAGATGGTTCAGGATGCGCGTGATTTCGTCGAACATCACGCGGATGTACTGGGCGCGCAGCGGTACTTCGACCCCGAGCAGCTTTTCGATGGCCAGCACGTAGCCGTGCTCGTTGCACATCATCGACACGTAGTCGAGCCGGTCCATGTAGCCGATCGACTGATTGAACGGCTTGGATTCGGCCAGTTTCTCGGTGCCGCGGTGCAGCAGGCCGATGTGCGGATCGGCGCGCTGGATGACCTCGCCGTCCAGCTCCAGCACCAGGCGCAACACGCCATGCGCTGCGGGATGCTGCGGACCGAAGTTCAGGGTGTAATTGCGAATCTCGGGCATCGCGCAAGCGCTCCTCGATCAGGATTCGGAAACGTAGCGGTGATCTTCACGGATCACGCGCGGCACCAGCACGCGCGGATCGATCGACACCGGCTCGTACACGACACGGGCACGCTCCGGGTCGTAACGCATTTCCACGTTGCCGATCAGCGGGAAATCCTTGCGGAACGGATGACCGACAAAGCCGTAATCGGTCAGCAGGCGGCGCAGGTCCGGATGGCCTTCAAACACGATGCCGTACAGATCGAAGGCTTCACGCTCGTACCAGCTGGCGCTGGACCAGACATTGATCACGGACGGCACGACCGGCAGTTCATCATCCGGCGCAAAAACCCGGACCCGCAGACGCTCATTGCGTGAAACCGACAGCAGCTGATAGACAGCCGCGAACCGGCGCTCCAGCGGAGCATCGGCCAGGGCATCATTGACGGCCGCCGCCGAACGACCCGGAGCGCGGGCAACGAAACCGCGGCTGAAACCGCGTGACGAAGTATCGTCCGTGGCCCATTCCGTCAGTCCGTATGCGGAATAATCCACGCCGGCAACGTCCATGAGTTCCTCGAAACCGGATTCATCCCGCAGGGCGACAAATACATCGAGCGCCACCGCGGCATCGACCTCGATGGTCAGTTCGCCGCAGCAAAGATTATGTCCGGTGATCGCGACTCCGAAGCGCGCCGACAGCGCCTCCCACAAGCTTTCAGCAGTTTCGGACATGAGCGGTTCCCTTAGCGGGCAATCGTGTTGGTGCGCTTGATCTTGTTCTGCAACTGGATGATGCCGTACAGCAGCGCCTCGGCCGTCGGCGGACAGCCGGGCACATAGACGTCGACGGGCACGATACGGTCGCAACCGCGCACGACAGCATAGGAATAGTGGTAATAACCACCGCCGTTGGCGCAGGAACCCATCGAAATCACCCAGCGCGGTTCGGCCATCTGGTCATAGACCTTGCGCAGGGCGGGGGCCATCTTGTTGACCAGCGTGCCGGCCACGATCATGACGTCGGACTGGCGCGGACTCGGCCGGAACACGATGCCGAATCGATCGAGGTCGTAACGGGAAGCGCCGGCGTGCATCATTTCGACCGCACAGCAGGCAAGGCCGAAAGTCATCGGCCAGAGCGAACCGGTACGCGCCCAGTTGATCAGCTTGTCGGCCGTGGTGGTGACAACGCCTTTTTCAAGAAGCCCTTCTATTCCCATTCCAGTGCCCCCTTCTTCCACTCGTAGATGAAGCCGATGACGAGAATGCCCAGGAACACGGCCATCGCCACGAAACCAAAGCCACCGATCTGATCGAGCACGACAGCCCACGGGAACAGGAAGGCGATTTCGAGATCGAAGATGATGAACAGGATGGCCACGAGGTAATAGCGGACATCGAACTTCATTCGCGAATCTTCGAAGGCCTCGAAGCCGCACTCGTAAGGCGAGAGCTTTTCACTGTCCGGATGATTCGGACCCAGGACCATGCCGGCAGCAATGGCCACGCCACCGACGACGACACCGATCAGCACGAACACGAGAATGGGGAGGTAATTTTCCAGCATCAACGTCGTTCCTTCTGTGCGAGGACTGTCTAGGAAGTGATGCTTCTGTGGCAAACCCCGCTGCATCGGGACATGCCAAAGCGGCGGAAGTCTAGGTTCACCCCGCCGGCAAGTCAAGAAATCCAGGGCGGGTTTAATTTCACAATCAGAGACTTACCCGAGCAAAACACTTCAGTAATAAAAAAGGCGCTCTTGCGAGCGCCCGGATACATCAATGGTGCCGACGCCCGGACTCGAACCGGGACGGCGTTAGCCACTACCACCTCAAGATAGCGTGTCTACCAATTCCACCACGTCGGCATCAAACTGAAAATCACGGCATGCCGGTCATTACTTGCCTGACTGCGCCGGCAGGCTTGGCACATCAGCCGGCCCCGAAGGCAGCTGCTGCGCCGGCACCGGCTGCACGACACTGACCGGCTGCGAGGTCGCACTCGCGAAATACGCCAGCACCAGACTGGTAACGAAGAACCCCGTAGCCAGCATGGCTGTCGTCTTGCTCAGAAAGTTCGCCGAACCACGCGCGCCGAATACGGTTGCCGAAGCACCACTTCCAAACGCAGCACCGGCATCGGCACCCTTACCCTGCTGTAATAATACCAGCACGATCAGGGCAATGGCAATCAGCACATGAACAAACAGGATGACCGTATACATTTCGAAACCGAATCAGGCGGTTCGCACAATGCGCAGAAACTCGCGGGCATTCAGTGAAGCCCCACCAACCAGCGCACCGTCGATATCCGGCATTTCGAACAATTGGGCGGCATTGTCACCATTGACACTGCCGCCGTACAGAATCCTCATGGAGCCTGCCATCGTAGCATTTGCATCCCGCAGGATTCCACGGATATTTTCGTGAACGGCCTGAGCCTGCATCGGCGAAGCCGTCCTGCCGGTACCGATTGCCCAGACCGGCTCGTAGGCAATGACACCCTTCGCCAGACCGTCACCACCGACTCGCTCCAGCACCGCCCGCAACTGGCGACCGACGACTGCATCGGTTTCACCGCCCTCGCGCTGCGCCAGCGTTTCGCCGATACAGAGCACCGGCACCAGCCCGGCATCCAGCGCCACGGCAAACTTGGCGGCAACCTGCTCATCGGTTTCGCCGTGATAGCTGCGACGCTCCGAATGCCCGACCAGCACCTGCCGGCAACCCGCCTCGATCAGCATCGCCGCCGACACTTCACCGGTGTACGCACCCGACGCATGCATCGAGACATCCTGCGCACCGAACTGCACGTTCGTCCCGGCCAGCGACTGCATGGCCTGAGCGAGCAGCGGGTACGGAGGAAACAGTGCGATGTCGACCGGAGCCTCTGCGGCCGCCTGCACGACGGTCGCGCACCAGTCACGCACCGCCGCCACCGAGCCGTTCATTTTCCAGTTACCGGCGACCAATCGTCTGCGCATGGACTCCCCCCGCAAGGCCGCGGACTCTAGCCATAACCTTACCGGAAAGCAACCTGACTCAGTCGGCCGCGCTCGCGGCGACGATCTCGGCGAGCTGATGCGCGAGCCGGCGTACCCGGGCGGCATCGTCGCCTTCGACCATGACGCGCACGACCGGCTCGGTCCCGGAAGGCCGCAGCAGCACGCGCCCGCGTCCGGCCAGATCGGATTCGGTCGCGCGCACGGCTTCGACGACCGGCGTGCAGCTGCCCCAGTCGATGCGTCGTCGCACCGGCACGTTCACCATGACCTGCGGGCACTTGTGCATGCCCGCCAGCAGCTCGCGCAGGTCGCGGCCGGTGGCCGTCATCGCTGCCAGCACCTGCAGGGCCGAAACGATGCCGTCGCCGGTCGTGGTGCGATCCAGACAGATGATGTGTCCGGAGCTTTCACCACCGACGCACAGACCGTGCTCGCTGAGCAGTTCCATCACGAAGCGGTCGCCGACCCTGGAACGGTACAAGGCAATGCCGAGTTCGCGCAGGCCGAGTTCGAGCCCCAGGTTGCTCATCTGCGTGCCGACGACCGCATCGTTGCGCAGGCCATGCATGCGCTGGCGATCACAGGCGATGATGTACAGCAGTTCATCCCCATCGACGACCGCACCGTGGCGATCGACCATGATCACGCGATCGCCATCGCCATCGAATGCGATGCCGAGATCGGCCCCGGCTTCGAGCACCGCCTTCTGCAGCGCCGCCGGCCGGGTCGATCCGCACTCATGATTGATGTTCAGGCCGTCCGGCGAGGCGGCCAGCACCGTGACCCGGGCACCGATCTCGGAAAACACGTTCGGTGCGGTGTGGTAGGTCGCGCCGTTGGCGCAGTCGATGACGATGTGCAGTCCACGCAGATCCAGCGCGGCTGGCACCGTGCTCTTGCAGAATTCGATGTAGCGGCCGGCGGCATCGATGATGCGCTCGGCCTTGCCGAGTTCCGAAGGCCCGGCCGTCGTCATCGGCCGATCGAGTTCGAGCTCGATGGCAGCCTCGATCTCGTCGGGGAGCTTGCGACCATCACGCGCGAAGAACTTGATGCCATTGTCCCAGTAGGGATTGTGCGATGCGCTGATGACGATGCCGGCGGCAGCGCGCAGCGTGCGCGTCAGATAGGCGATGGCCGGCGTCGGCATCGGCCCGAGCAGCGCGATATTGACGCCGGCGGCTGAAAGCCCGGCTTCCAGCGCCGATTCGAACATGTAACCCGAAATCCGCGTGTCCTTGCCGATCAGGACTTTCTGGGCACCGGCGCCAGCCAGCACCTTGCCGGCCGCCCACCCCAGCTTGAGCATGAAATCGGCCGTGACCGGTGCCTCGCCGACCCGCCCCCGAATGCCGTCGGTACCGAAATAACGCATCTGTCTACCCTTATTCAGTCTGGCCACGACCGGCCGGACGGCTGGTCTGGCGCTTCCAAAAATTCCAGAAACCCAAAAACCGGAATGACCGGGACGCTGCGCTCAGGGTGCAGCGCGCACGGCCCTCAGGATGCCCAGCGCCTCGACCGTCTCGCGCACGTCGTGCACCCGCACGATGCGGGCACCGGCGGCGGCCGCGAGCAGTGCTGCGGCCACGCTGCCCGTGACCCGCCGCTCCAGCGGCAGGTCGAGCACGGCGCCGATCATGGACTTGCGCGACAGCCCCACGAGCACCGGCCATTGTCCACCGGTCAGCGCATCGAGGTGGCGCAGCAATGAAAGGTTGTGTGTCAGCGTCTTGCCGAAGCCGAAGCCGGGATCAAGCACGATGCGCTGCGACCCGATGCCGGCCGCCAGGCAGGCAGCGGCGCGGGCCAGCAGGAACTCCCTGACCTCGGCCACGACATCCGCGTACGCCGGCGCCTGCTGCATCGTGCGCGGCTCTCCCTGCATGTGCATCAGACAGACCGCGGCCTGACTGTCGGCAACGACCTCCAGCGCACCACAGGCACGCAGGGCCCGGACGTCGTTGATGAGGCCGGCACCGGCCGCGATGGCGGCACGCATGACCGCCGGCTTGCTGGTGTCGACCGAAACCGGCACGGCCAGCCCGGCACTCAGGTGCTCGACCAGCGGAATGACCCGGCGCAGCTCCTCGGCCTCGGATACCTCGGCGGCACCGGGCCGGGTTGATTCACCGCCGATGTCGATCAGCGCCGCACCGGCCTCGACCATGGCGTACGCATGTTCGAGCGCCGCTGCCGGCTCGATCCAGCGACCGCCATCCGAAAAGGAGTCGGGGGTCACGTTCAGGACCCCCATGACGACGGGCCCTGAAAGATCCAGGGCCCGTGAACCGCATTGCAACTGCACGATACCGGTCAGCCTCAGTGCTGCTGCGCGGGACCACCGATCGGGCCGGCATCGCCCTTGCCGCCATTCGATGCCGAGGCCCCCGGCCCGGCGGCCGGCGGTTCGACATCGGCGTAATCCTGCGGCGGTCGCGGTTCCCGACCGGCGAGGATGTCGTCGATCTGGTCGGAATCGATCGTCTCGTACTTGATCAGCGCCTCGGACATCTTGTGCAGCGCGTTCATGTGATCGCGCAGGATCTGCTCGGCACGCTGGTAGTTGCGATCGATGATCGAACGGATTTCCTCATCGATCACGTGCGCGGTCTCGTCCGAGACGTTCTTGTGGCGCGTGACCGAACGGCCGAGGAAGACCTCGCCGTCGTCCTCGCTGTAGGTCAGCGGCCCGAGCCGGTCCGACAGGCCCCACTTCGTGACCATGTTGCGGGCGATCTCGGTCGCCCGCTCGATGTCGTTCGAGGCACCGGTGGTCACCGAATCCGAGCCGAAGATCAGCACCTCGGCGATGCGCCCGCCGAACAGGCTGGAGATCTGGCTCTCCAGACGCTGGCGCGAGTAGCTGTAGCGGTCCTGTTCGGGCAGGAACATCGTCACGCCGAGGGCGCGGCCACGCGGGATGATGCTGACCTTGTAGACCGGATCGTGGTCCGGAACGGTGCGCCCGACGATCGCATGACCGGCCTCGTGGTAGGCGGTCAGCTTCTTCTCGGACTCGCTCATGACCATGGACTTGCGCTCGGCGCCCATCATGATCTTGTCCTTGGCCTTCTCGAACTCCTCCATGCCGACTTCGCGCTTGTTGGCACGGGCCGCGAACAGCGCGGCCTCGTTGACCAGATTGGCGAGATCGGCACCGGAGAAGCCCGGCGTGCCGCGGGCGATCAGGCTCGGACGCACGTCGCCGCCGACCGGCACCTTGCGCATGTGCACCTTCAGGATCTGCTCGCGACCGCGCACGTCCGGCAGCGGCACGACCACCTGCCGGTCGAAGCGGCCGGGGCGCAGCAGCGCCGGATCGAGCACGTCCGGGCGGTTGGTCGCGGCGATGACGATGATGCCCTCGTTGCCCTCGAAGCCGTCCATCTCGACCAGCAGCTGGTTCAGCGTCTGCTCGCGCTCGTCATGCCCGCCGCCGAGACCGGCGCCGCGGTGACGGCCGACCGCGTCGATCTCGTCGATGAAGATGATGCACGGCGCGTGCTTCTTGGCCTGCTCGAACATGTCGCGCACGCGCGAGGCACCGACGCCGACGAACATCTCGACGAAGTCGGAACCGGAGATCGAGAAGAACGGCACCTTGGCCTCGCCGGCGATCGCCTTGGCGAGCAGCGTCTTGCCGGTGCCGGGCGAGCCGACCATCAGCACGCCGCGCGGGATCTTGCCGCCAAGGCGCTGGAACTTGCCGGGATCGCGCAGGAACTCGACGAGTTCGCCGACTTCCTCCTTGGCCTCGTCGCAGCCGGCGACATCGGCGAAGGTGACCTTGATCTGGTCCTCGCTCATCATGCGTGCCCGCGACTTGCCGAAGCTCATCGCACCGCGCCCGCCGGCCCCGCCCTGCATCTGGCGCAGGAAGAACACCCAGACGCCGATCAGCAGCAGCATCGGGAACCAGCTGATGAAGATCTGCATCCAGACCGACTGCTGCTCCGGCGGCCGGCCTTCGACATCGACGCGGTTGTCGAGCAGCGTGCCGATCATCGCCTTGTTGTCGGTCTCGGGGCTGTAGGTCATGAACTTCTCGCCGGTGCTGGTGCGACCGGAGATCGAGCGCCCGTCGATCGACACGTGCGCGACGCGCCCCTGCTTGACCTCTTCGAGGAACTGCGAATACGTCAGCTGCTGAGACGGCGACGTGCGCGGTCCGAAGCTGTTGAACACAGACATCAGGACGACGGCAATCACCACCCAGAGCAGGATGTTTTTGACCATGTCGTTCAAGGTGGCACCTCGCCGTGCGAAAGACCGGACACCGACCCCGGCGCCCGGATGAAGAATGACGTTACTACGACCGGAAATTCCGGGCCAGCAGATACAGTTCGGCGCTGCGCGCCCGCGAGGCCTTCGGCTTGCGCGTGGCCACCGAGCCGAAATCCGCACGCAGATCCTTCAGCAGCGCATCGAAGCCCTCGCCCTGGAACACCTTGACCAGGAAGTCACCACCGGGCCTGAGCGTCTGACGGGCGAAGTCGAGCGCGAGTTCGACCAGATACATCTGCTTGGGCTGGTCGACGGCCTTCAGACCGCTGGTATTGGGGGCCATGTCGGAAATCACAAGGTCCACCGGCGTGCCGGCCAGCGTCGCGAGCAGCTGCGCGAACACGGTCTCCTCGCGGAAATCCCCCTGGATGAAGTCGACGCCGGCCAGCGCATCCATCGGCAGGATGTCGAGCGCGAGCACCCGGCCGCGCTCGCCGAGCGCGCGCGCCGCGTACTGCGACCAGCCCCCCGGCGCGGCGCCGAGATCGACGAGCGTCGTGCCGGGCTTCAGCAGCCGGTCGCGCTCGTTGATTTCCTGCAGCTTGTAGACGGCGCGCGAGCGCCAGCCCTCGGCCTGGGCGCGCCGGACGAACTCATCGTCGAAGTGCTCCTTCAGCCAGCGGTGGCTGCTGCGGCTACGCGCCATCGCCGGCACTCCTGCGAGCCTGCTCGCCGAGCACGCGCCGCGCGCGCAGCACCAGCCACAGCGCGCCGGCGACGCCGTAAGCGGCCAGCGCCAGCAGCTGCCACAGCGGCTCGGCAAACACGCGCCCGACCACCGGCACCAGCAGCAGTCCGACCAGCAGGATCACGCCCAGCTCGAACTTGACGCCGTTCAGCGGGCTCGCGGCAACCGACAGGGAGCCGCGTGCTACACTCCGCGCCCCTTTTTCCTCAGACATTTCCACTCCGGTCAGACATGCTCAAGCAAAGCCAGAAGCGTCACCTGAAGGCCCTCGCCCACCCGCTGAAACCCGTGGTGATCGTCGGCGCCAACGGCGTGACGCCTGCCGTCCTCGACGAAGTCCGCCTCGCGCTGGAGCATCACGAGCTGATCAAGGTGCGCGTCAACGCCGGCGACCGCGAACAGCGCGAGGCACTGATCGCCGACATCGTCGAGGCCACCGGCTGCGAACTGGTCCAGCGCATCGGCCACATCGCGGCCTTCTTCAGACGCAATCCGGACAAGCCGCGCATCACGCTGCCCGCCTGAGCGTCTCGCGCACGCGCAGGACCAGCCAGCCCAGACCGAGCAGGCTCTCGGCGAGATACAGCAGCGCCGCGATGCCGTGCAGGCGCGCAAACATCGCCCCCCCGCTCTCCCCGAGCGCCTTCAGCTCCGCCATGCGCGGCTGCAGGCCGAATTCGCCGGTCAGCACGAGCAGCAGCATCAGCGCCGGCAGCAGCACCAGCGTCAGCGATGCCTGCGCCCGCCGCCAGCGCCACAGTGCGAGGGCGAGCAGTGCCGCACCGCAACCGAGCCCCAGCCAGGCCACGAGCGTGAACAGCCGGCCGGCAACCTGACCTGCCAGCGCGCGCTCCGGCAGCGTCGCGAACAGGACCGGCGCGACCAGATAGCCGACCGTCCACAGCGAACCGAGCCAGACGACGGTCAGCAGCTGCTCCAGCGCGACCGGCCCCCAGTCACGCAGCCGCGCCCGGACAGGGCTGCTCATCGGCATCGCCCCGCGGAACACACGATCGCGGCCTTGGGACAGGCAAACGGCCGGTGACCGTCAACGGCATCGGCACGACAGAGGCGGGCGGCAGGCAGGGGGCGGAAGGAAGACATCGCGGGCGATTGTGCTTTGCGG
>NZ_DAOLKE010000016.1:0-25332 GCF_035331805.1 Plasticicumulans sp.
GAGCCGACCGCCGAGAGCGCCGAATCGCGGGCATCGCGCACGGCGCGCTCATCGAGGCGCGCCAGCACGGCCCCGGCCGCCACCGCCTGACCCGGCTCGAAGCTGACCTCGCGCAGCGTGCCGCCGATCTCGGCGCGCACCTCGGCGCGCCGCTCCGGGCGCAGCGTGCCGGTGAGCAGCGGTCCGGACTGCACGCGGGCGCGCACGACCGTCCACAGGTTCTCGGGTCCGACCTGGATCGGGGCTGCCGCCGTTGCGGCCGCCGCGGCCGGTTCGGCACGGCGTTCGCCGCAGGCGCCGAGACCGCCCAGCAGGCAGAGCGCCAGCAGCAGCCAGGGCGCCGGGCGGGCCGGGAGATTTCGGTTCGGCATCGGGTACGTCGTCATGCACGGGCTTCCGCGGACCGGCAGCGGCCGGGCGGCGCGCAGCTTAACCGCTGAACCGCGACCGGATCGCGCCGGCGCGGCTCAGGTGCCGATCGAAGTCACGCGCACGATGCGGTTCTTGCCCTCGCGTTTGGCGCTGTACATCGCGGCATCGACCTCGCGGGTCAGCGCCGCGGCGTCGTGGACCCGGCGGAAGGTGATCTGGCCGATGCTGAGCGTCACCGGCAGCCCGATGGCGGCGACGGCGGTCTCGGCGCGGCTCTTGAGCTTGCCGGCGATCGCCGCGGCCGCCACCTCGCCGGCATTGGCGAGCAGCACGACGAACTCGTCGCCGCCGAGGCGCGCGACGTAATCGCTGGCGCGCACGCTGTCGCTGAAGCTGGCGGCGAGTGCGCACAGCACGGCATCGCCGGCCTCGTGGCCGGCGCTGTCATTGATGCGCTTGAAGTCGTCGCAGTCGATGTACAGCAGGCTCGACGGCATCGGCGGACGGCTCGCGAGCAGCGCCCCGATGCGTTCCTCGTAGCCGCGGCGGTTGCCGAGGCCGGTCAGCACGTCGGTGCGCGCGGCGGTGTGCGCCTGGCGCCAGGCCGCCAGCAGCTGCCGCGCCTGGCGCCAGTCCCGCAGCCGCCACAGGAACAGTCCGCCGGCGATCGCAGTCAGCAGCACGCCGGAGAGCAGCGCCAGCCGGCGCTCGGCGCCAGCGCGGTGCATGTGCTGGGTCAGCACCTCATCCTCGCCTAGACCGTAGGCGACGATCAGCCCGTACTGCGGCAGCACGCGGTAGGAGCCGAGCCGGCGCAGGCCGTCGAGCGCCGAGGTGCCGCTGAAGCGCCCGGACGGTGCGGTGCGCGCCGGTTCGAGCACGATCAGCCTCGGATTGGTGGTGCCGATCGTGCTGGCGGCCCCGGCATGGTGCAGGTCGATGTCGCGGCGCAGGTAGACCGTGCCATCGAAATCGACGACGCCGACCGTGCCGGTGCGGCCGAGGTCCATCGAGCCGGCCATCGTCAGCAGCCACTGCGGATCGATGGCGGTGATCAGCGCGCCGGTAAAACGGCCATCGGCGGCAACGCGACGCACGGCGAGCGGAATGGTCCAGTCGTCGGTGACATGACTGATGACCGGCTTGCCGAGGATCCAGCCCGGCGCATCCGGGGCCGCCAGCCGCTGGAAGTAATCGCGATCGGCCACTGAAAGGCTGGCGGCCGGCAGGTCGGCGGTCGAGGCGATCAGGCGGCCACGGGCATCGGCGATGCTGATGCGCTGGCGCATGCCGTCCTGCGGTGCGCCGAAGCGCTGCAGCAGGTCGCGGGCCGCGCCATCGCCGCCGTTGGACTCCAGCGCCAGTTCCAGCGCCGACAGCAGCAGCCGGGTATCGTCGAGCGCGCGCTGCACGCTGTTGCCGAACAGCGGCAGCAGGGTTTCGGCGCGCTGCGCAGCGGTTTCCAGGGTCTGCGCCCGGTCTCCGGCGATGTCGCGCTCGGTGAAATACGCGAGTGCCCCGATCAGCGCCGCCCAGCCCAGCACGATCGCCAGCAGCACCGCCGGCAGGCGGGCTTCTGCGACGACATTGCTCGGCAGCTCGGAGGTGGCGCTCATCATCGGCTGGGACATTCACCGGCATGCACGGTCAGCGCAGCATAGTCCTGCCATGGCACTGCGCATCGTGAAACGCTGACAACGCCTGATCAGGCGCCCCAGACCCCGAGTTCCTGCAGCTGTGCACTCGCCGCCGCCGCCCAGCCGCGATTGGCCGCCGGGCTGGCCGGGCTCGGGTGCAGGATCTCGCCGATGCGCGGCGCAGCAGGCCCGGTGAGCGCATGCTGCGCGCGCAGGCGCGCGAAACGGCCGACGCCGATCAGCCATTCAGGTTCGAGCGCGGCACAGGCTTCCCGCAGGTGCCGGTCGCAGGCCGCGGCCAGCGGCGCGAATTCATCGGACGGCAGCCTGTCGGGCGTAAGGTTGCGGCCGTCGGCAAGAAAGGCCAGCGGGCACCAGTTCAGCACGAAATGTCCGGTGAAGAAGGCCTGCGGCGTGCCGAAACGCCCGGCGAACAAGCCCCACAGCCGCCGGCCGCTGACCTCCGAACGCCGGCAGGCCCAGCCTTCGACCGGCCGCTTCGGATGCTCGACGGCGGGGCGACCGATCGGGGCGTCGATGCCCAGCCAGTCGCGCACGGCGTGGATTTCACCGAACGGCACGCCGGTCTGGACCATGCCGAAGGGTCCCGGATTCATGCCGAGGAACAGCACGCGCCGGCGACCGTCTCCCCAGCGTTGCAGGTATTGCCCATATGTCAAACCGGCATAGTCGAGCGGGTTGTAGACGTGGGTCACGGGCGCCCGGAAATGCAGCGGCGCCAGGGCCGCCGACAAGCGCTGCGCCGCCGCCATCAGATCGGCTGCACTCATCGGACCGCCGACGGGATCGAAAAGGTAAGCATTGTTTCCATTGACCTCGATTGTTGTCAAGTTTGCTTGACATTACATAGCAGGAGCGGTCGCGGATGCACAGCGCAATCCCTGCCAGAGCCAGCATTACCGTCAGTTGTCCAGCAGCGGAACATGGTTTCGATACCCATGAAACCGGCCTTGCGCTTGTCCATCTACCGCTACGGTGCAGACCTGCCGCATTATGATTGCAGCCTCCGGGCTGCGGTCGCCGGCGGGTATCCGCGACCGTTGCAGGCTCCATCGCGCTGATCAAAAAGAGGACACCACGATGAGCGAGCGCAAGCTGCACTCCCCTCCTTCTGCCCTGATCTGCGTGCGACTGCCCGGCCCCGCCCCGGCCGCCGTCGCGAGCGCCGTCGCCGGCGCCGCTCCGCCACGTGCGGGCGGCGATGATGCGTGAGAGCGAAGCCTCCCGCCTGCTGTTCCTGATCCGGATGCTGTTGCCCCTGCTGCTGCTGACGCTGGCGGTGATGCTGTATCAGGCTTACACGGACTTTCGCAGCACGCTGCTCGATCGGGCCGGCCAGCAGATGCGCATCGATGCCGTCGCCGGCGCCAGCCAGTTCGCCGAACTGCTGCGCGAGTATCGCGAGTCGCTGAAATGGCTGGCGGTGCGCTCCGCACGGCTGGATGCGACCGACACCCCGCCGGACATGCTTGCGGCCCTGCTGGATCACTACCGCTTCATCCACGCCGGCACGGTCGTCGCCATCGAACGGCGTGCCGCCGATGCACGGCTGGACGCCCACGCCGGCCTGTCCCTGCCGCCGCCGGCGCAGGACGACACCGCCGCGGCGCTGTTGCTGCAGCTCGCCGGGCGCACCGTCCTGGTGCTCACCGAACCGCTGACGTCCGCAGCCGGCGAAACCGCCCGGCTGCGCCTCGCGCTCGATCTGACGACGCTGGCCAGCCGCGCCCTGGGGGCGCTGACGAAACGCGACGATGTCGAGGGCTGGCTGTTCGACGCCGAGGGTCGGGTGCTCTGGCAGGCGCACCCGGCCGGAGCGGTTCCGGCGGCAGCGGCCTCCTCCCCCACCGCCGATGACTTCGGCGTGCTGCGCGAACGGCTGCGCCGGGAAACCGCCGGCAGCGGCCTGTTCCGGCTGCAGGTCTGGCGCGATGCGCAGGCGCATGCCCGTGACCAGCTGGTCGGCTTCGCGGCGCTGCCGGCCGAAGCCGGCGGCCTCGTGCTCGCCAGTGCCGTCGAATACCGGCACATCGCCGCCCCGCTCGATCAGTTCGCACTGCAGCTGCTGCTGATCGGCGGGGTGCTGACGCTGACGCTGGCGGCGACCGCCGCGCTGCTGCAGCGTTTCCGCGCCAGCGCCGGACGCCGCCAGCAGCGGCTCGATCGCCTGCAGGCGCTGATCGGACGCGTCGATCAGGCCATGTTCGACTGCGAGGATCCGGACCGGCTGCACGACAGCCTCGCCCGCACGCTGGCCGAGCCGGTGCCGGGCGTGCAGACCGCGCTTGCGACCCGGGCCGCTGATCTGGCCGATCCGCTCGCGCGCGAACGCGCGCAGCAGGTGCTGAGCGGCGGCGCGGCGCGCTGGGACGAAAACCGCGACGGCAGCGTCGATGCGCTGCTGCCGGTGTCCGCGCCGGACGGCCAGCCGGTCGCCGTGCTGTGGTTCCGCCAGCTCGGGACTCCGCCGCCCGATGCGGCATCGCGCCGCCTGATCACGCGCATCGCGCAGGACATCAGCCACGCCCTCGTGCGCATGGAGGATCGCAGCCGGCGCAACGCCGCCGAAACCGACCTGCGCCTGGTCGCCAGCGTGTTCGAGAACATCCGCGAGGCGGCGGTGATCACCGATGCCGACAACCGCATCCTGCGCGTCAATCCGGCGTTCACGACCATCACCGGCTACCAGCCGTCCGAGGTCATCGGACAGACGCCGGCGCTGCTCGCCTCCGGCCGCCACGGCCGCGAGTTCTACACGGCGATGTGGCGCTCGCTGCAGGACACCGGCAGCTGGAGCGGCGAGATCTGCAACCGGCGCAAGGACGGCTGCGAATACCTGGAATGGCTGAGCATCAGCGTCGTGCGCGATGCCGCCGGCGTGATCATGCACCACGTCGCGGTGTTCGCCGACCTGTCCGAGCACACGGCGATGCGCGCGCGCATCGACTGGCTGGCGAGCCATGACGCGCTGACCGGCCTGCCGAATCGCGCGAGCTTCATCGCCGCGCTGCCGGGGCTGCTGCAGCGCATGGCGCCCGGACATTGCTGCGCGGTGCTGAACCTCGACCTGCGCCGCTTCCAGCGCCTGAACGAGACGCTCGGGCGCAGCGGCGGGGACCGCGTGCTGCAGGCGCTGGCCGAGCGCCTGAACGCCCTCGCCGCCCGCCCGGCCTGCCTGCTCGCACGCATCGCCGGCGACGAGTTCGCGCTGGCAGCGACCGGGCTGCCCGACGAGCAGGCCGCCGGGCGCTTCGTCGCCGGCCTGCACACGCGCCTCACCGAACCGCTGCCGGTGCTGCCCGAGCCGGTCAGCGTCAGCGTCGACATCGGCTATGCGCTGGCCCCGCGCGATGGTCGCGACGGCGAGACGCTGCTGCGCCACGCGGTCGCGGCCGCCCGCCAGGCGCGCGTTTCCGGCGAGGGCTGGTTCGGCTTCGATCCGCAACTCGGCCAGCGCATGCAGCGTCGCGCGCTGCTCGAACGCTCGCTGCGCACGGCGATCAGCGGCGGCGAGCTGTCCCTGGTCTACCAGCCGCAGATCGCGCTGGCCGATGAGCGCGTGATCGGCGTCGAGGCCCTGATGCGCTGGAATCATCCGCGCCTCGGCGCCGTGTCACCGGCCGAGTTCATCCCGATCGCCGAGGAGACCGGCCTGATCCGCACGCTCGGAGCCTGGGCGCTCGACACGGCCTGCCACGAGGCCGCCGGCTGGCAGCGGCACTGCCCCCGGCCACCGCGCGTGGCCGTCAACCTGTCGGCGCGCCAGTTCACCGATCCCGGGCTGATCACGGGGATCACGCATGCGCTGCACTCGAGCGGCCTGCCGCCGGCGCAGCTGGAGATCGAGATCACCGAATCGCTGCTGATGGACAACCCGGCACGCACCGTCGGGGTGCTGATGGCGCTGCGCCGCACCGGCGTCGGCGTGGCGATCGATGACTTCGGCACCGGTTATTCGTCGCTCTCCTACCTGAAGACCTTCCCGCTCGACCGGCTGAAGATCGACCGGGCCTTCGTGCGCGACCTGCCCGACAACTCGGATTCGGCGGCGATCGTGCAGGCGATCATCGCCCTCGCCCACACGCTCGGCCTCAGCGTCATCGCCGAGGGCGTCGAAGACGAGGCCCAGCTCGAATTCCTGCTCGGCCAGGACTGCGACGAGGTGCAGGGCTATCTGTTCGCGCCACCGCGGGCACCGGCGGAACTGCACGCCCTGCTCGCCCGCGGCACGACGCACCCGCCCTCCGCCGGGCGCCGGCAGGCTCAGTCGAAAGGCTGCGGCGAAACCGTGTCGAACGAGCCGCGCGCGTAGTCCTCGAAGGCCGCGAGGATCTCGGCGCGCGTGTTCATCACGAACGGCCCGTGCTGCACGATCGGCTCCCCGAGCGGGCGGCCGGCGACCAGCAGCGCCTCGACGTCCTGATCCGCTGCGTCCAGCACGACGCCGTCGCTGTCGGCCTCCTGCGCGAGCAGCGCCAGACGGCCGGCCGTGACCGTGCGGGAGCCGATCACAAGCTGACCGCGGCGCACGATGACGAAGCCGTGGTGCGCCGCCGGCAGCGGCTGCGCGAAGCGGCTGCCGGCCGGCAGGCTCAGGTCGAGCAGCAGCGGTGCGGTGTGCGGCCGCTGCACGGCGCCCTCGACCCCGTGGCTCGCACCGGCGATCACGCGCACCTGCACGCCGGCGGCGGTGCGCACCTGCGGAATCGCCGCCGCCGGGATGTCGCGCCAGGCCGGGGCGCGCAGCTTGTCGGCCGCCGGCAGGTTCAGCCAGAGCTGGTAGCCGGCCATCAGCCCGTCCTCCTGCTCCGGCATCTCCGAATGCACGAGGCCGCGCCCGGCGATCATCCACTGCACGTCGCCGCCGCGCAGCAGGCCCTCGTGACCGGCACTGTCGCGGTGGCGCATGCGCCCGGCGTGCATGACGGTGACGGTCTCGAAGCCGCGGTGCGGATGCGACGGGAAGCCGGCCAGGTAATCGTCCGGGCGGTCGCTGGAAAAGGCATCGACCATCAGCCAGGGATCGAGCCGCCGCTGCAGCTCGGCCCCGAGCAGGCGCACGAGGCGCACACCGGCGCCGTCCGAAGTCGCCTGACCGGCGACGATGCCCTCGACGCGGCGCGGATGACGGATGACGGGGGAATCGGCAGCAGGCAGGTTCATGGCGAGGCCTCCGGGCGGGGGTTCTGGGGTCGGGGATTGCGCAGGCACCGGGGTGGGCGCACCGGGCAGCACGCCGGACGATCGTGCTGCCCGCATGCAGGCCGCTCCAGGGCCCGCCGGGTGCCGGCTTCAGGCGGCGACGGCATCCGCAGCTTCGTCAAACAGCGCCGCGAGCTGTCGCGCCGCATCGGCAAGACCGGCCGCGCGTGCTTCGTCGCCCATCGCGAAGCCTTCGGCGTAGACGTGGCGTACATCGCCGAGGCCGATGAAGCCGAGATGCGTGTCGAGCTGCGGCGTCACGTGATCGAGCGCCGTGCCGCGGTAGCGACCGCCGCGGGCGTGGGCGACATAGACACGCTTGCCGGTCAGCAGCCCGACCGGTCCCTGCTCGGTGTAGCGGAAGGTGACGCGGGCGCGGGTCACGGCATCGAGCCAGGCCTTCAGCTGCGCCGGCATGCCGAAGTTGTACATCGGCACGCCGAGCACGATCACGTCGGCGGCCTGCAGCTCGGCGATCAGCGCATCGTCGGCCGCGACGCGTGCGGCCTGCTCCGGCGTACGCGCCTCTTCGGGCGTGAACAGCGCGGCCAGCGCCGCGGCATCGAGGGCCGGCACCGGTGCGCGGCCGAGATCACGCCGCTGCACGACGGCCTGCGGATGCGCCTGCTGCAGACGGGCGACGATGGCGTCGGCGAGCCGCGTCGACTGCGAGGCATCGAGCTGGATGCTGGCATTGATCTGCAGGATGCGGGTGACGGTCGGGTTCGCGGTCGGGTTCGCATTCGGGTGCTGGTTCTGGCTCATCGCGGCATCTCCGGTCGGCTGGGGGTTCGGCGCAGGGCGGTCTGCGGGTGAAGCAGACTGTATTGGTTCCATCCATGCGCCAGAAGCCGGTAATCCGGATATGAATGTTCCATATTCAGGACAATTACCGCATGCCGGAGACCGCCGATGAACCTCGCTGCCGATGACCTGCTGCTGTATGCGCGCATTGCCGATGCCGGCAGCTTCAGCCGGGCGGCGGCCGCACTCGGTCTGCCGAAGTCGACCGTGTCGCGCCGGCTCGCCGCCTTCGAGACCACGCTCGGCGAGCGGCTGCTGACGCGCACCACGCGCCGGCTGGTGCTGACGGAGTTCGGCGAGGCGCTGCTCGAACACGCGCACCGGCTCGCCGAGGAGATGGAGGCCGCCGTGCAGCTCGCCGAACGGCGCAAGGCCGTGCCGCAGGGCCGGCTGCGCGTGACGATGCCGCCGGATCTGGCCGTGCTGATGCTGGTGCCGATGCTCGCGCGCTTCGGCGCCGGGTATCCGGCGGTCAGCGTCGAGCTCGATCTGTCGCCGCACCAGGTCGATCTGATCGCCGGCGGCTTCGATCTCGCCGTGCGCATGGGACCGCTGGCCGAGGACGCCAGCCTCGTCGCGCGCCGGCTCGGCAGCTTCGCGCGCGGCCTGTACGCGAGTCCCGACTACCTCGCCCGGCGCGGCACGCCGCAGGCCCCGGAGCAGCTCGCCGGTCACGATGCGCTGCTGCTCGCCCCGCAGGCCGGCCGGCCGCTGCCGATGAGTCTGCAGAACGGCCTGCAGGAATGGCACGGCCCCTGGGCCTCGCGCTTCGGCGCCAATTCGGTGGAACTGCTGGTGCGCATGGCGCTCGCCGGTGCCGGACTGGTCGCGATCGACGAACGCTTCGTGCGCCCCCATCTCGCCGCCGGCACCCTGCTGCCGGTGCTGCCGGCCTGGACACTGCCACCGGTGACGGCCTGGGCCGTGATGCCGGGCCGGCGCCTGATGCCGGCGAAGACGCGCGCCTTCGTCGAAGCCCTGATCCGGACGCTGGCCGATGACAAGGGTGACTGAAACCCGGCGGGCGCGGGATCATGGCAGCGCTCGCCGGAGTGCACCGGACAGGACGGAACATCCGCCGTCTCGCGTGCCTGTCTGTCTTCTGGTCATATTCCCGTTTCACCGCCCTTGCCGTTGCAGCATGGAGTTGCACCGATGTCCGATTCGTTTCCGTTCGATCAGGCCGCGACGGCCACCCTGGAGCGCATCCTTGAGCGCCTGACCGAAGACGGGCACGACTTCACCGACTACAAGTCCGGTACGCTGCGCCGGCAGGTGCTGCGCTGCGCGGGCGGGCGGACGCAGGCGGCGCTCAGCGCCTATGAAGCACGCCTCGCTGCCGACCCGATCGAGCGGCGGCGGCTGGCCGAATCCTTCTCGATCGGCGTCACGCACTTCTTCCGCGACCGGCGCGCCTTCTCGGCGCTGGCCAGCGCCCTCGAAACGACCACCCGGCGCCTGCCGGACGGACACACGCTGCGGGTCTGGGTGCCGGCCTGCTGCACCGGCGAGGAAGCCTATTCGCTGGCCCTGATGCTCTCCGGGCTGCGCACGGGCAGCGGCCAGCCGCTCGACTGGAAGATCTTCGCGACCGACATCGATGCGCGAGCCATCGCGATCGCGCGCCGCGGGCGCTACGCCACCGAAGCGGTGCGCCGGCGCGTACCCGCCGATATCCTCGCCCGGCACTTCACCGAGGTGCCCGGCGGCTACGTGATCGCTCCGGCGATCCGGGCGCGCATGGTGTTCGCACGCCATGACGTGCTCTCGGCCCCGCCGTTCCTGAACCTCGATCTCGTCACCTGCCGCAACCTGTTCATCTACCTGCGCCCCGCCGCCCAGGAACGGCTGCTCGCCGTCTTCCATGCCGCCCTCGGCAGCGAAGGCCTGCTGCTGCTCGGGCGGCGCGAATCGATCCGCACCGAAAGCCCGCTGTTCACGCCGCTCGATGGCAGTGCCCGGCTGTTCGTGCGCCGGCCCGCCCGGGCCCACCCCCCGACCGGAGCACGCTGTACGCCGACGCTGCCGACGCTGCCGGCAGCGGCCAGAAACCGGCTCGGGCTGTACGGGGCCGTGATCACGGCGCTGGCCCCGAATGCGGTGGTGATCGACGAGACCGGCAACTGCCTGCACTTCTTCGGCGAGGTCAGGAGCTTTCTCGGCTTCGTGCGCAACGAACCCGACCTGCGCCTCGCGAACCTGCTGCCGGAACCGTGGCGACCGGCCTATCAGGTGGCGCTGAGCCGGGCCCGGCGCGCCACCGTCAAGGACGGCATCGACAGCGTCGATCTGCCGCAGATCACCGGCTACGGCTCGGCCACCGGCCGCTGGCAGCTCAGCATCCGGCCGCTGCACGGGGAGGAGCTCGGCCATGGCTGGCTGGTGAGCTTCGAGGCCCAGTCGGTGCTGGCGAAGGACCCGGCGCACAACTCCGGCATCGAGGGCAACATCGGCTTCGAAAGCGAGCTCGATGACCTGAACCGCCGCTATCAGGAAGCGCTCGCCGCCGCCGCCACCGTCAACGACGAACTGCAGGCCACCAACGAGGAAATGCAGGCCGCCAACGAGGAGCTCGAAGCCACCTCCGAGGAAATGCAGGCGGCCAACGAGGAGCTGGAAAGCACCAACACCGAGCTGGAAATCCGGCTCAACGAACTTGCGGTGCTCAACGCCGAGCTGAACGAGATTCTCGGCTCGGCCGGCCAGATGCAGATCGTGCTCGATGCCGACCTGCGCGTCTGCCGCTTCAGCCCGTCCGCGACGCGCCTGTACGCGCTCGACCAGAACGACATCGGCCGGCCGCTGGCGCTGGTGCAGCCGATCGAGCCCCTGCCCGGACTCGACGCGCGGCTGCGTCGGGTGCTGAGCACGGGGCTGCCGCTGATGGAGGAGATCGACGCCGGCGACCGCGCGCTGATGCTGCAGATCACCCCGGTCGGCAAGAGCGCGGCCACGCGCCGGCTGATCCTCGGTGCCACCGACACGACGGCGCTGCGCAGTGCCCGGCGCGCCCAGCAGATCGGCGAGGAGCGCCTGCGCGAGAGCGAGAACCGCTTCCAGCGCATCGTCGAGGCGATCCCGGTCGGCATCGCGCAGCACGATCCCAATGGCGACGTGCGCTTCCTGAACCCGTATTTCACGCAGCTGTTCGGCTACTCGATCGAGGACATCCCCACCGTCGAGGACTGGTACCGGCTCGCATGGCCGGACGCCGACGCGCGGGCCAGGGCCCGCCAGCAGTGGCAGGAGGACCTGCGCGCGCAACGCCTCGGCCTCGACACTCCGGCCCGCGAGCAGCAGATCCGCTGCCGCGACGGCAACCTGCGCAGCGTCGAGATTGCGCTCGCACGGGGCGGCAGCGGGCCGTACGACGGCATCTATGCGGTGTTCAGCGATGTCACCGAGCAGCGCGAGGTCATGCAGCGCCTCGAACAGGCGATGCTGGCCGCGCAGTCGGCCGCGCGGGCCAAGTCCGAATTCCTCGCCAACATGAGCCACGAGATCCGCACGCCGATGAACGCCATCATCGGCCTGTCGGAACTCGCGCTGCACGGCGAGCTGCCGCCGCGCCAGCACCAATACGTGCAGCGCATCCATCAGGCCGGCGTGTCGCTGCTCGGCGTCGTCAACGACATCCTCGACTTCTCGAAGATCGAGGCCGGCAAGCTGTCGATCGAGCAGGCACCGTTCTCGCTCGGCCGGCTGCTGCGCGACGTGCTCGATCTGGTCGCCGGCAACGCCCACACGCGCGGGCTGTACCTGTACGCCAGCGTCGATCCGCGCGTACCCGATGCCCTGACCGGCGATGCGCTGCGCCTGCAGCAGGTGCTGCTGAACCTGCTCGGCAATGCCGTCAAGTTCACGCCGCAGGGCGGCATCGTGCTGTCGATCCGGCCGGGCGGCAGCCCGCGGGCGACCACGCTGCAGCGCGAGTTCGTGTTCGAGGTCACCGACACCGGCATCGGCATCGAAGCGGAGGAGCGCCAGCGCCTGTTCCAGCCCTTCGAACAGTCCGACCCCTCGACGACCCGGCGCTACGGCGGCACCGGCCTCGGGCTCACGATCTGCCGCCGGCTGGCGAGCCTGATGGAAGGCCGGCTGGACCTGCATTCGGTGCCGGGCCACGGCAGCACCTTCCGGCTGCACGTGAAGCTCGGAATCAACGGCAGCGACCCTGCCGTGCCGGCCCCGTTCGTCGTGCGCGTTGCCGGGGGCAGCCACCGGGCCCGCGCGGCGCTGACCGGCGCCCTGAGCGGGGCCGGTCATGCCCCGGTCGCTGCGTCGTCGCCGGCCGATCTGGTCGTGCTGCTGTGGGAGCCGCAGGCCGATCTCGACGCGCTGCTCGCCGCGGCCACCGCGCCGCGCACGGTCGTGGCCCTGCGCCGCGAACTGCTGCCCGAGGACGTGCCGGCCGCGCTGCATGCGCTGTCCCCCGGCTGGCTGCCGCTGCCGTGGCTGCCCAACGAACTCGCGGCCGCGCTGGCCGGCAGTCATGCCGCGCAGATGTCCGGCCCGGCGCGCGTGCAGCCGCTGCCCGCCGGGCTGCGCGTGCTGCTGGTCGAGGACCATCCGGTCAACCAGATGGTGGCCGAGGACATGCTGCTGGAGGCCGGAGCCGAGGTGAGCCTGGCCGGCGACGGCCAGGAAGCGCTCGATCTGCTCGAACGCCTGCCCGATGACAGCTTCGATCTCGTGCTGATGGACGTGCAGATGCCGAAGCTCGATGGCATCGAGGCCACGCGGCGCCTGCGCCAGCAGCCGCGCTTCGATCGCCTGCCGATCATCGCGCTGACCGCCCATGCACTGCCCGAGGAATCCGCACGCTGTCGCGCAGCCGGCATGAACGACTGCCTGAACAAGCCCATCGACCAGCAGTCGCTGATCGAGACCGTGCGCCGGCATGCCCTCGGCAGCGGCGGTGCCCCGGCCTCGCTGCCCGCCGGGCAAGCCCTCATCGATCCCGGCCTGCTGCCGGTGCTGCGGGAACTGCGTCAGCAGCTGCATGAGCCGACGACCCAGATTGCCGACCGGGCCCGCAACCTGCTCGAACGCATCGACGAACGCCAGCTGCAGCCGAAGCTGCGGGAAGCGCTGCTGCTCACCGCCGCGTTCCGCTACGTGCAGGCGGCCCGCCTGTTCGATGATCTGCTGGCAGATGACAAGCCGTCCGGTGGCGACTCCGGCCGTGCCGTGTAGCCGGGAGCGGCCGCCGGCGGGTGTAGCAAGTTGCTACACCCGTCAGCGCACGCACCGGCCGGGAAGCGGTCCGCAGCCCACACGGTTTGGTCACCTGAAATGACGATGCTATAAGCCGCCATCGTGCACGGAATCGAGGAGGACCGTACCCGTGGCAGCTGAACGCCGGACCTGTTTCATCGCCGTCGCCAACCACAAGGGCGGCTGCGGCAAGACGACGACCGTCGTGCACCTGGGGGCCGAATTCGCACGCCTCGGTCTGTCGGTGCTGATCGTCGATCTCGATCCGCAGGCCAATGCCAGCCTGCACGTCGGACGCAAGCACCCGAGCGAGGTGCCCGTCACCTGCGCCGAACTGCTGCTCGCCGAGCCGGAAAAACTGCCGCTGGCGATCCATGACGACACCAACATCGAGGGCGTGGCGCTGATCTACGGCTCGCTGGCGCTCGGGCGCACCGAGGACCAGCTGCGCGAACGCACGCCCCGCCCGGCCGAGGAACTGCGCAGCAAGCTCGCGCCGCTCGATGGCATCTACGACGTGGTGCTGATGGACTGCCCGCCCAGCCTGAAGCTGCTGACCAGCAACGCGCTGGCCGCTGCCACGCATCTGATCATCCCGGTGATCTCCGGCTCGCAGTACGGCATGTACGGCGTCACCGACCTGATGCATCACGTCGGCATGATCCGGCGCATCAACCCCGGGCTGGCGCTGCTCGGTGCGCTGCTGATGCGTCACGACGAACGCCAGACCGTCTGCAAGCTGATCGAGGGTACGGCCAGGGCCGAGATCGGCCGGCTGCTGCCGGTGCGCATCTCGACCAGCACCAAGGTCGAGCAGGCGGCGATGGCCAATGCCAGCCTGCACCGCTGGGACCGGAGCGCGAAGGTCTCGCGCGAATTCCATCAGCTGGCCGTGGCGCTGGCCGCCGAACTGCAGCTGAGCGTGAGCGGGGAGGAGGACGAATGAGCCCGCGTGACCGCAAGGCCGAGCTGGCCCGCCGGCTCGAAGAGAACCATCAGCGTCACAGCAGCGCCCGTCAGGAGCTCGGTTTCGACGCCGGTCGCCGCCACCTGATGCTGCCGGTCGATGCGATCGATCCGAATCCGTTCCAGCCGCGCAAGGTGTTCGACGAGGACGAGCTTCGCCAGCTCGCCGGCTCGATCGCCGAACTCGGCCAGCACCAGCCGGTCGTCGTGCGCCCGGCGGGCGAGCGCTGGCAGCTGGTCGCCGGTGAACGCCGCTGGCGGGCCTGCCGGCTGCTCGGCAAGCCCACCATCGAGGCGCTGGTGCAGGACGCCGACGATGCGCGCATGGCGGTCACGGCGCTGGCCGAGAACATGGAGCGCGAGGATCTCAGCGATTACGAGATCGGCATCGCCATCCGCCGCATCGAGGATCAGTTTCCCTCCAAGGCCAAGCTTGCCGAAGCCCTGGGTCGCACCCGCGAGGACCTCTACAAGTATCTTGCCTTCGAGGCGCTGCCCGAGGATCTGCGGGCCCGGCTCGATGCACAGCCCCGGCTGCTGTCGCGGGCGGCGGCGGCCGACGTGAAACGCATGCTGGCCGATGAACGCGCCCTGCCGCTGCTGCGCGAGGCCTGGACGAAGCTCGAAGCCGGCGAGCTGCAGCAGACCCGGCTCGCCGCCTTTGTCGCCGCCGGTCTCGGCAAGACTGAACCCGCCCCGCAGCGCAAGGCCGTCGAACGCGCGCTGCATCGCTTCACGCGCGAAGGGCAGCACGTCGGCACCGTCTCGCGGGACGCCGCACACTTCGTGATCCGCCTGAAGGTCGACGCCCTCAGCGGCGCGCAGGAACAGCGACTGCGAAGCTTCGTCGAAGCCCTGCTGGCGGAATCCGGCCCGGACCGCAACGAATCAGGCACCTGAACCCGGCCTGCGCGGTGTAGCAAGTTGCTACACCGCGGCCTGCACAGGGCGGACGGGTGAGCCTGCAGCGGGTTACGCTGCGTTTCCCCCTTCCTGACCCGAACCGCCGCCATGTCCCGAACCGCCGACGCTCTCGCTGCCTTCGACGCCATCAACGCCGAGGATCCGCAGCGCATCGAAGTAGCCGGCGTGCCGACCCCGCGCACGCTGGTCCACGCCCGCAGCGTTTCGCAATGGATCGAACGCCTGCATCCGCAGGCGAGCGAAGCCCTGCTGCTCGCAGCGCGCGCCCATCACCTGCGTCGCTGGGAACACCCGCGTTCGCAATGGCCGATGACGCGCGAAGGCTATCTGCGCTGGCGCCTGGAGCTGAAGCGCATCCATGCCGAGGTCGCCGCCGGCGTGCTGGGCGCGCTTGGCTACGAGCCCGAGCTGATCAGCCGGGTCGGCGCCCTGATCCGGCGCGAGCGGCTGAAGCTCGACCCGGAAGCGCATGCGCTCGAGGACGCCATCTGCCTGGCCTTCCTCGAACACGACTTCGATCACTTCGGTCCGCAGCACGATCCGGCCAAGGTCATCGCCATCGTGCGCAAGACCTGGGCGAAGATGTCCGAACACGGCCGCTCGGCTGCGCTGACGCTGTCCCTGTCGGACTACGCGCAATCGATCGTCGCGCAGGCGCTGGCACCAACGCAGGCATGAGCACGCAGGAACAGCGGCTCGAAACCCTGCCGCTGCTGCTGCTCGATCTGCAGGCGACCGGTCCCCGCCCGGACGTCGATCATCCCTTCGATCTTGCCTGGTGGCTGCAGACTTCGAGCGGAGAGACCATCGAGTCCTGCCCGATCGCGCTGCCAGCCCTGGCGCGCCTGCCCGCGATCCTGCGCCGGCGCGGCTGTGAACCCGGCACGGCGGGGGCTTTGTCAGCGCTCGCCGCCCGCGAACGGCTGGCGCCGGTGCTGGGAGCCTCGGCTGCGATCGTCGCGCATTACCTGCGCTTCGAAGCGGCCTGGCTGCGTGCCTGGTTCGGTGACGAGCTGCCGCCGCTGATCTGTCTGCACGCCCTGTCCAGACGCCTGCATCCGCGCCTGCCCAGCCATTCGCTCGCTGCCCTGGCAGGCCGCCTGGGCAGCGAACCGGCACAGCGCCATCGCGCCACCGATCACGTTGCCGCCACGCGGGCGATCTGGCGCGCCATGCTTGCCGAACTCGCAGACCACGGCATCCGGACCCTGCCGGCGCTGCTGGCCTGGCTGAGCGAACCGAGCGGACCAGCCAGCACCGGAGCACGCGAATACGGCCTCGATCGCCGGCTGCGACTGGCCCTGCCGGATGCCCCGGGGGTCTATCGCTATCTCGATGCCCGCGGGCAGGTGCTGTACGTCGGCAAGGCCACATCCCTGCACAAGCGCGTGAACAGCTATTTCCGCAAGCGCCGGGGGGATAGCGCCGCGATCCGCGAACTGCTGACCCGTGCGACCGGGATCGAAACCACGGTCTGCGCGAGCGCCGTGCATGCCGCGATCCTCGAATGCCGCGAAATCCAGCATCTCGACCCGCTGTTCAACACCGCGCTGAAGCAATCCCGGCGCCCGCTGTACTGGCTCGATCACGAACTGGGTATGGTCGCGACCGGGCACGACCAGCGATACCGGATCGGTCCGTGGAGTGGGAACTGGAATGTCGAACTCTGGCTTGGCGCCTGCGAGGCCGTGTTCGACGGCGACCTTCGCAGGCTGCAAGGGATCACCGCTGCGCGGAGCGATGAAACCCCGCAACCGGACGCCGTGCGAACCGTGCTGCTGGCGGCGTGGCAGCATCCGCCAGACCGGCGCAGCCTGCTCGCGCGCGCCATCCGACGCCATCGTCACGATCGGTCCACCGAAACCGGTCCGGCTGCGGAAGAAAGCGAAGGGCATGCATCAGAGCAAGGCCGCAGACCAGAGGCATCGGCCGGAGCGACCGAACACCGCCTGGAGACCTTCGATCCAGTCACCTGCAGTGCCCGGGCACTGGCCACGATCGCCAGCCTGCACATCCGGTCCCGACAGTTGCTGCGCCTGCGCAAACGCCACTGGCAATGGGAGGAGGGCGGGCAGCGCCTGTCGATTCACCTGACCGAGGGTGAGAGCGAGGGCGAAGCGGATGCGACCTCCCTCAGCCGGCCGATGACAGCCATCGACTGGGACCTGGCTTCCGTGCTCGCCGGCGAACTCACGCGACTGCGCCAGAACGGCTGCCGGGTATGGCGTCTGCCGCCCGGCGGGATTCGCAAGATGGCCAGCACTGCCACGTAACAAGGCCAGCAGGGCACGGAACATGACCAGCAGACACGTCAGATGGCCAGCAAATCCTCGTCAGATGACCAGCAGGCACGCGAAACTTGACCAGCGCTTTTTCGTAACAAGGCCAGCAGACACTAGTAAATATTCATCTGCAATCGACTGATTCAATTGGATTATTCAGGAATGACGCATCAATGCTAACCGTCTTTTAACCGATCTTTAACCAATCTTTAACCGCAGATTCGCGAACGACAACGAATCAGGCTTGTTTTATTCTTTAAAATCAAACGCTTACATTATTAACATCCATCTTCACAAGACTCACGGATATCTGGATCACGTAAGAAGGCCAGCGAACAAGTCATAACCTGCAAGCCGAAGAATCGTGGACCGGCTCCAAAGTTAACCACCACGACGCGAGCGCATGCGGCCTTCATAGCTAAGATCAGGGTCTGACAGTCGATCGATGGTCTTCAAACCAGCATGCTGGTCATATTTCGTGCCCTGCTGGCCATCTTTCGTCCCTGCTGGTCTTGTTACGTTACTGACCCACGACAAGCTCTTGCCTATGCTGCAAGGTATCGCGAGATGGAGTCACCGACGTGTCCGATCCTGTCCGTAAGCTCAATCAGTTGCAGCAACGTGCGACACAGATCGACAACCCGCTGCAACTGCCGCTCTGGCATGAGGAAAAGCGTGGCGTCCCGAACGAAGTCGTGCGCTCGGCACTGTTCAACGTCCGTAACCGCTGTGTGGCACGTCGCGAATTCAAGGATGAAGTCATCGCGGTGCTGAGTGGCGACATCTGCATCACCTACTCGGGTACCGAGCTGCGTCAGGACGACATGGACGTCTGGATGCAACTGCTGCACGAGGCCCGCCGCCAGCCTCTCGGTCAATGCGTCGAAATCAAGCCCTATGAATTCCTGAAGGATTTGCGCTGGTCACCAACCGGTTATTATTACAAGAAACTTCGGGAACACCTGAAACGCATGAAGTTCACGATGCTGGTAGTCAACTCTGCCAGACTGGGACGTGAGATCGGCGTTTCAATGATCCGTAAATACGAATGCGAAGGTCGGGACGGAGAAAAACTCGAACGCTGGCGCATCTGGATAGAACCGGAAGTCAAGGCATTGTTCGGCGATGTTTACTATACCCGCATCGACTGGCAGCAACGGGTCAAGATCAAGGGCAATCTTGCCAAACATCTGCACGGCGTATATTCCAGCCACGCTCAACCTTATCCATACAAGGTGGCTACGATTCTTGAAGGTTGTGGTTCGGACATGCGGGAGTTGCGAAACTTCCGCGTCAGTCTGCGTGAAGCGCTCGAAGAATTGCAGCGGGTAGGTTTCATCGAGCATTTCCAGATTGACGACAATGATCTCGTACACGTGCGCAGGACACAGTCCTCCACGGTCGCTACGGAGCTGCCAATGCTCGAATTGCAGGCACTCGCGACGGCAAAGCCTCGCAAGGGAAAACGCGTTCTACCGGATTCTGACCAATGATCCATTGCCTTGCTGATTCTCCTTGAAGATGCCGGGTTTATGGCGAATCTACCGGCAGATCCAGCAATCCAAGTCTTTTTCTGCCAGTGCAATATTCGTTCTGTTGTGTGCCCTGCTGGCAACGGCGCTGTATTTTCTGATCCGCTGGGCAATCATTGATGCCGTCTGGTCAGGCGAATCAAAATCCTGCCATTCACAAGCTGGGGCCTGCTGGATATTCATTGCCGAAAAATGGAGATTCATTCTATTCGGTCTTTATCCACCATCCGAACAATGGCGACCGACTGTCGCGCTGCTGATGTTGTCCGGCTTTTTCTGGCTGATACGTCAGTCAGGCCACATGAAATATCCGGCGGGACTGCTGATCCTGCTGCTGGATGTCTGGCTGATCGCCGGTGGTGGCCTTCTGCCATCCATTCCTGTGGCCCTGTGGGGTGGCTTGCCGCTGACCTTGCTGCTCACACTGGGTGCCCTGCTGGGAGCATTGCCTCTGGCCATTGCACTGGCATTTGCACGAACCAGCCGGATATATGTCCTGCGTGCATTCGCCATGTGTTACATCGAAACATTGCGGGCTGTGCCACTGATCAGCGTGCTGTTCATGGCATCGGTGATGCTGCCGCTGCTGATGCCGGAAACTTCTGCTCCCGACAAGATGCTGCGGGCCCTCGGTGCCCTGATCCTGTTCGTTGCTGCCTACATGGCGGAGGCCATTCGCGGAGGACTGGTCGCCATTGCGGCCGGACAACGGGAAGCTGCAGCGGCTCTGGGCTTTGGCAGACGTTCCTATGCATGGCTGATTGCACTGCCACAGGCAATGCGTACGGCGATACCGGCCCTGACCGGTATCGCCATCGGCACGTTCAAGGACACATCGCTGGTGCTGGTCATCGGCTTGCTGGATTTGATGACCACTACCCGGGCTGCGCTGAGCGATCCGCAATGGCTGGGCCACCCGCTCGAAGCCTACGGGTTTGCCATGGTTCTCTACGGGGTGATGGCCTGGGGGGCGTCGCAGACTGCTCGACACCTGGAAACAACGCTGACTCATCACATGTAGCAAGTTGCTACATTCATATCCTGTCCCGCCAGCAGATGGAAAAAAGCAGTACACTGCCGGGCTGCACCAACCCATGCCATAACATCAAGGGTTGCATTGCAAATCATTGACTTGAGCGTTCATATCGATCAGGTCACCCCGATCGCACCAGAGCTGGTGACGCTCTGATCGCATCACTGGCGATCCAGCGTCAGAAAGGCAGGGAGGCATTGATGCCCGGATCCCAAGCAGCATCAGGCAGTGCAAGGCTCGCTTCCGGACTTCATTCCGCTGCGTGTGATGCTTCCTGCCCGCATCGGGGCATCCGGATGTTGTCAACCGGCATGATTCCGTGATCGGCTGATGATGGATCGAATCTCCAATCCCAAGATCAGCTTCTGGCTGCGCTGGCTGCTGGCCGGAGGTCTGCTGCTGGCAGCGACTCTCGGCCAGTCCCTGATGGCCCAGGACGACGAGATTGTCGTCATTGTTTCCAGTGACGTGAACATCCTGAGCCTGACACCGAACGGACTGCGATATATCTATTCCCTGCGCCTGCGCAACTGGCCCGATGGCAGCAGGATTCGCGTTTATGCCTTGCCCGATGACAATGAGACACATGGTGAATTCTGTCGTCATGTACTCGGAACCTACCCGGCTTCCCTGCGGCTTGCCTGGGACCGGGTTGCCTATACCGGCATTGCCTCGCCAGCCATCCAGGTAGCCACGGAAGAAGCCATGGTTGCGGCCATAGCCAGCTCGCCGCAGGCCATCGGATATGTACACCGCAAGGCGGTGACGCCTGGCGTCAAGATTCTGCCAATCACACGGGAACGGTGATGCAATGAACAGGATGCTTGTCTCGGACCGGCCTGGAGCGCTGGCATTGCTGGGGCTGATGTGGTTCCTGCCGGTTTTGGTCGCATCAGCCAAGGATGCAACGGACGCATGGCCGGGAGAATGGACGTTCAACGGCTTTCTGAGTCAGGGTTATTCTCTGTCCAATACCAATCGTTTCAATTCCAGCAATCAGCAGGGTGGATCCTTCGATCTGCGGGAGGCTGCGGTCAACACCCGCTGGCAGGTCAATGATCGCCTGTCCATGGCAGCGCAACTGCTGTATCGGGATGTGCCGGTGGCGGATGACGACGGGGTGAGGCTGGATTATGGCTTCATTGACTACAGTCAGGCCGCCGTCAGCGGCAATCAGAATTACGGCGTCACGATCGGACGTTTCAAGAATCCCTTCGGATTCTTCAATGAAACGCGCGATGTACCTTTCACCCGCCCAGGCGTGCTGCTGCCGCAATCCCTGTATACCGAACGGGGACGGCCGTTTGCGATGGCGTCGCAGGGAGTACTGGCACATGCGGATTTCTTCACGGATACCGGCACTCTGGCGCTGAAGGCATCATTCGGTGAACCGATACCCGGCGGTGCATCGCTGGAATACATCCTGTTCGGGAATGATCTCAGCGGTCAGTTCGATCCGGACAAGGCGGTGACGGCTCAGGTGCGCTACGATGGTGCTGGCAACACTGAAGGCTGGAGTGCTGCCCTGAGCTATCTGTACTACTCGTATGACTTCAGTCGACCCCGCTCGCTGGGGCGTGATGCTTTCAACTTTTCCTTCCGGGTCATGGCCGCCTCACTGCAGTATTCGACGCCGGACTGGCGGATCACGTCGGAAGCCGGCTATGGACAGGCCTTCGACAACATCGATCGCTTCAGTGCCTATCTGCAGGGTGCCTACCGCTTGAGTCCGACGCTGGAATCCTTCCTGCGTTATGACCTGATGATCGTCGACGTGGAGGATCGCTGGGGACATGAATATGAACGTCAGGGCAGGGGACCGGCACACAATCGCTATGCGAAGGATCTGACCTTCGGCATCAACTGGGATCTGAGTCCGGATCTCACCGTGCGTGCCGAATGGCATCATGTCGAAGGCACGGGCTGGCTGAGTCCGGCCGAGGCAAATCTGCGCGAGACGGACCGGCGCTGGAATCTCGGCATGCTGGAACTGTCGTTCCGGTTCTGAGCATCGCTTCAGCGTCCGGACTCCGCCATTTCCCTGAGCAGCGCCTGCTGGCGGGCCAGGGAATGGCCGCCGATCACGACGAAACCGGCCAGCACCGCGTCATTCGATTCGAAGCGCAGGATTCGTATTCCGTCCTCGGTGAGTTCCCGCCAGACGCCGGTGAGTGTCGGGGGCGGCGGGCAGGTCACGATCGGGCAGGCGGGCGTCTTGATCGTGACCGGCATCGGCGGCAAGGACATTTCGGTCGGCTTGCCGGTCAGCGTCGAAGCCAGCGCACGCGCGGCCTGCACGGCCGGCATGACGTATGGCCGCACCATGCCGTCGATCTGCGCGCAGTCGCCGAGTGCATGAATGTCTGCGGCTGAAGTGCGAAGCTGACGATCCACGACGATGCCACGTTCACAGATCAGTCCCGCACCGGCTGCCAGTTCGGTTTGCGGCCTGAGGCCGACTGCGGACAGCACGAGATCGGCATCGAGCGTGTCGCCGTCTTCGGTGCTCAGGCGATATCGACCGGCCCGCCTGTCGATGGCCCGGACCCGATGTCCGCAACGCCACTGCACGCCGGTCGCGGCCAGCGCCTCGGCCAGCTGTGTACTCGCGGGTACGGGCAGCAGGCCGGCGAGCGGGCGCGGTGCCGGATCGATCACCGTGACCCGGTATCCGCATGCGGTCAGGTCATTGGCAAACTCGCAGCCGATCAGGCCGGCACCGAGCAGGGCTACATGTCCGGATGCAGGCAGTCGTTCCCGGAAACGGCGGTAATCGTCGAGGTGATTGATCGACAGGACCTCGTCGCTGGCATCGCCCCAGAAATGCAGCCGCACCGGTTCGGCGCCGATCGCGAGCACCAGGGAGCGGTAGTGATACAGCCCGCTGCTGCTCAGCAGCGTGCGCGAGTCCGGATCGATGCGCTCTACGCAGGTGTGCGGCACGATGGTGATGCCGAGTTGCCTCGCCATGTCGGCGCGAGTCGAGGCGATCAACGTCTCCGGGGTCTGCCCACGGGCCAGCGCGTTGGACAGCATCGGCTTCGCATAGAAGTCGGCACGATCGGCAGCGATCAGCGTGATGTCGATCTGCGCATCGCGGCGGCGCAGCTCTCGGGCGAGTCCATACCCGGCGATGCCGGCTCCGACGATGACGATGGGATGCATGTGCCGGGCTCCCGACGCTGTGCTGATCATTCGTTGATATGCCGGGGCGATCCGCGGATCGCCCCGGCAACCCCGGCAGCTTAGGTGAGCGCATGAGGCTGTACGCGGGAGGATGTCTGCGGCACCGGCGTGCAGCAGGGCAGGCAGGGCATCCGGGCGATGGTGAACCGCCGCAAACGGGTGATCAGGTAATTTGTCACCGGCCCTGATCGAGCCGGGCCCGGGCGGCAGGCGTGGCATGCTCCGGCGTCCAGACCGGTGATCGGCACAGTTCGACCTGCATCGCCGTGCCCGCCGGCAGCAGCGGGGCCAGCGCACAATGGACGGCCTCGATGATCGTGGTGCCTGCCGGACAGGCCGGGGTCGTCATCGTCATGCAGATGCGCAGGCGGTCTTCTTCCCTGAAAATGCCATGGACCAGACCGAGTTCGATGATGCTGATGCCGGTTTCGGGGTCGATGACGCGTTCGAGTCGTGCCAGCACCTCGGCATCGGTGGGGCTGCGGACATGCATGGCCGGCCTCAACGGATGAATGCTCGGGAAACAGCCTGCATGCTAGCGTCCCCGGCCCGGCACCCGTTGATGCACAGGGAGTAACCCGGTCGGGCGGCCAGCCGGGGTGGCCACGCATGGGCATGGGGCTGGAGCTTGCCGGAATCATTCGATCAGGTGGTGGCATCGCTGACCGACCGGTCAGCTGAATTCCTCTTCCTGTCCATGATCTACCAGAATGCCGATGCGGCAGACCACCCCCGGCGCCGGACCGGATTCCAGGTATTCCAAAGCATTCAGAAAATGACCGTTCTCAAGGAGAACTGAACGATGATCCGCCGCAGCCATCCGCCGGCCTTCCGGCTTGCCACCCTCCTCGGCGCCATGCTGGCCGGTGCGCTCTGGACCGGCCCGGCGATCGCCGATCAGCGCATCCGCTGCGAATCTGTCGATGGACGCCAGAATTACTGCTCGGCGGATACCCGTGGAGGTGTGCGGCTGGCTCGCCAGCTCAGCAGGAGTGATTGCTACGAAGGACGCACCTGGGGTTATGACCGGCGCGGGGTCTGGGTCAGCGAAGGCTGCCGGGCCGAGTTCATCGTGTTCGAACCGAGAGGTCGGGGCTATCCGGACGATGACTGGGGCGGGCGCGGTGATCGTGGTCGACACGGGGGCTGGGATGATGAGCGTCGGGGTTATGGCCGTGGCCCGCGCGAGGATGTGCGCGTGCGCTGCGAGTCCGACCGGCACCGCTATACGAGCTGTCGCATCGATATCGGGAACGGGCGCGTCGAACTGGTGCGCCAGTTCTCGGACGAGGATTGTCGGTACGACCGCAGCTGGGGTTACGACCGCCGCCAGATCTGGGTCGATGGCGGTTGCCGTGCCGAATTCGTGATCATCCGCTGATGCCGGCCGAAGCACAGAATCCGCCCGCGGCGCGTTCGTGCGCGCCGGTCGTGGTGCTCGACTTCGAAACGACCGGCATGAGCCCGGGCCACGGCGACCGCATCACCGAAGTCGGTGCCGTGCGCATCGAGGACGGCTGCATCACGGCACGCTTCCAGAGTCTCGTGCGCACCGGCGTGCCGGTGCCGCCGTTCATCCGGCAGCTGACCGGCATCAGCGATGCGATGCTGGCAGGGGCACCGCCGGCAGAAGAGGTCCTGGCGCAACTCGTCGAGTTCATCGGCCGGGACGCGCTGGTCGCACACAACGCGAGCTTCGACCGGCGTTTCCTCGATGCCGAGCTGGCGCTGATCGGGGCAGTGCGTCTCCAGCCGGTGTTCTGCACGGTGCTGCTGTCCCGCCGGCTGCTGCCGCAGGCGCCGAGCCACAGCCTCGGAGCGCTGGTGAGCTGGCTCGGACTGCCGAGTGACGGCGTTCATCACCGTGCACTCGCCGATGCCGAGATGACCGCGCACCTGTGGCTGCATCTGCATCAGGTGCTCGATCAGCGCTATGGCTTCAGCCAGGTGTCGCTTGCCTGGCTGCAGAAACTCATCGACCGGTCACCGCGCAGCGCCGACACCTGGCTGCGCAGTCAGACAGTCGAAATCGTGCGTGCATGAGCTGAAGGGCCGGGCCGATCCCCGGTTCAGGCCGGCCGCCGGCGCCGGTCACCGCGATCCGCACGGCGCGGACCGTCGGCACGCGCCGACGGCTCCGGGCGGGCCGCGGTGAC
>NZ_DAOLKE010000017.1:0-15304 GCF_035331805.1 Plasticicumulans sp.
AGCTGCGGAGTCTCCCGGGCGTTCCGGCTGGCTGCGGCCGGCCGTGCGGGCGCCGCCGGTCTGAACCGGCCGTGCCGTGCGCCTGCCTGCTCCGCATCCGGACGCAGCCGCGGCCGCGCGGCACCCCTCGCCGCTGCGCCCGCCTGCTGCGCGGGTGCGAGAACTGTCTGACGCGCCGCGCGGTTCCTTTCCCCGGGCCGGCGGTGTGCCCCGGTGCGCGGAGACCCCGACCATGCACGGTATCGATTTCATCCAGGACCTGGCGACGATCATGGCGATCGCCGCCGTCGTCACGCTGCTGTTCAACCGCCTGCACCAGCCCGTGGTGCTCGGCTACATCGCCGCCGGTGTGCTGATCGGCCCGCATACGCCGCCGTTCGCGCTGATCCACGACGCCGACACCATCGCCGCGCTGTCGGAACTCGGCGTGGTGTTCCTGCTGTTCACGCTCGGGCTGGAGTTCAGCCTGCGCAAGCTCGCGCGGGTCGGCGCGACCGCGCTGATCGCGGCACTCGCCGAGATCGTGCTGATGGTCTGGCTCGGCTACCAGATCGGCCGCGCCTTCGGCTGGCTGACGATGGATTCGCTGTTCCTCGGCGCGATGCTGGCGATCTCCTCGACGACGATCATCGTCAAGGCGCTCGATGAGCTCGGCATGAAGCGCGAGCGTTTCGCGCAGCTGGTGTTCGGCGTGCTGATCGTCGAGGACATCCTCGCGATCGGCATGATCGCGCTGCTCTCGGGCGTGGCCGCCGGCGGTGCGCTCGATGCCGGGACCGTGCTGGTCACGCTCGGCGAGCTGTCGCTGTTCATGACCGTGTCGCTGCTGGTGGGGCTGCTGACCGTGCCGCGGCTGCTCGCGCACGTCGCGCGCCGCGGCAGCGACGAGATGCTGCTGATCACGGTGCTCGGGCTCTGCTTCGGCTTCTGCCTGCTGGTCGTGAAGCTCGACTACAGCATCGCGCTCGGCGCCTTCATGATCGGCGCGATCATGGCGGAGGCGCGTGATCTGGCGCTGATCGAGCGGCTGGTCGCGCCGCTGCGCGACATGTTCAGCGCGATCTTCTTCGTGTCGATCGGGCTGATGATCGACCCGTCGGTGCTGATCGAATACGCATGGCCGATCGCGGTGATCACGGTCGCGGTCGTGCTCGGCAAGCTGGTGAGCTGCGGGCTCGGCGCCTGGGTGGCCGGGCAGGACGGGCGCACGGCGATGCGCGTCGGCATGGGGCTGTCCCAGATCGGCGAGTTCTCGTTCATCATCGCCGCGCTCGGCGTGTCGCTGAAGGTCACCAGCGGCTTCCTGTACCCGATCGCGGTCGCAGTGTCGGCGATCACGACGCTGCTGACGCCTTACCTGATCCGCTGGGCCGATCCGCTGTCGGCCTGGCTCGCCGGGCGCCTGCCGGCACCGGTGGCGCGCGTCGGCGGCCTCTACACCGACTGGCTGCACGGGCTGCGCCCGCGCGGCGAGCGCGCCGAGCTGGCGGCCCTGGTCAACAGCATCCTGTTCAAGGTGATGCTGAATCTGGCCGTGGTCGTCGCGCTGTTCCTCGGCGCCGCGGCCTGGGCGCCGGAACTCGGGGCGTGGCTGCTGCCGTGGATCAGCTCCGGCGAGGCGCACAAGGCGCTGATCTGGGGCGGGACGCTGCTGGTGGCGCTGCCCTTCCTGATCGCGACCTGGCGCAAGCTCAAGGCGCTGAGCCTGCTGCTCGCCGAACTCGGCTGCCGCGGCCGTCAGGCCGGCAGCTACAGCGCGCGCCTGCGCGGGCTGCTCGCCGAGGCGATTCCGGTGATCGCGCTGGCGATGATCCTGCTGCTGATCGCGGCGCTGAGTGGCAGCCTGCTGCCCGGTGCCGGCGTGCTGGCCGTCACCCTCGCGGTGGTGGCCGTGATCGCCGCGCTCGGCTGGCGCTGGTTCGTGCGCGTGCACGCGCGCCTGCAGATCGAGCTGACGGAAACGCTGGCGCACCAGGGCGGCGAGCCGGCTGCGCACGGGCACTGAGCGGCCGCCCGTCCCCCCGGATCCTCGCGCCCCGCGCCGTTCGTGCAGCGCATAGGTATCTACACAACTTGCAGCATCGGTTCCCGAACTTGTCCGGACAGCGAGGACGAATCAGAACGACGGCAAGACGTTGATGAACAAGCCCCTCCCCCCTCGCGGGGGAGGGGTTGGGGAGAGGGGGCAAGGTCCGGGCGCAGTGCCGGCGTCTCCCCCTCTCCCCCGGCCCCTCTCCCGCAAGGGGAGAGGGGAGATCGACGTCCGGCCGTTGGTGATGGTCGATCCATCCTGCCCACGGAACCGCTGGCTTGTGTAGATACCAATGCGTGCAGTGCGGGGCGCGAGCCGTTTCAGCCGCCGGCGGCGCCCGGAATCACCGGCGTCGTCACGCGCACGTCGGCGTTCTGGCCGCGCTGGCGCAGCACGTGGTCCATCAGCACCAGCGCGACCATCGCCTCGGCGATCGGGGTGGCGCGGATGCCGACGCAGGGGTCGTGGCGGCCGGTCGTGATGACTTCGACCGGATTGCCGTCGACATCGATGCTGCGCCCCGGCAGGCGGATGCTGGAGGTGGGTTTGAGCGCGATGTGCGCGACGATGTCCTGCCCGGTCGAGATGCCGCCGAGCACGCCGCCGGCGTGGTTGCTCAAAAATCCCGCCGGCGTCAGCTCGTCACGGAACTGCGTGCCGAGCGCCTCGACGCAGCCGAAGCCGTCGCCGATCTCGACGCCCTTGACGGCGTTGATGCTCATCAGCGCGTGCGCGAGTTCGGCATCGAGCCGGTCGAAGATCGGTTCGCCGAGGCCGACCGGCACGCCGCTCGCGACCACCGTGACCCTGGCACCGACCGAATCGCCGGACTTGCGCAGCGCGTCCATGTAGCTTTCGAGCTGCGGCACCAGCGCCGCATCCGGGCAGAAGAACGGGTTGTTGCCGACCTCGTTCCAGTCGAGCGCCTGCGCGCGCAGCGGACCGAGCTGGCTCAGATAGCCGCGCACCTCGACGCCGTGGCGCTCGCGCAGCCACTTCTTGGCGATGCCGGCGGCGGCGACGCGCATCGCCGTCTCGCGCGCCGACGAGCGCCCGCCGCCGCGGTGGTCGCGCAGCCCGAACTTGTGGTGGAAGGTGTAATCGGCGTGGCCGGGGCGGAAGCGGTCGGCGATCTTCGAGTAGTCCTTCGAGCGCTGGTCGGTGTTCTCGATCAGCAGCGCGATCGGGCAGCCGGTGGTGCGGCCCTCGAACACGCCGGCGAGGATGCGCACGACATCGTCCTCGCGCCGCTGCGTCGTGTGCCGGCTGGTGCCGGGCTTGCGGCGGTCGAGATCGACCTGCAGGTCGGCCTCGGACAGCTCCAGCCCGGGCGGGCAGCCATCGACGATGCCGACCAGCGCGGCGCCGTGCGATTCGCCGGCCGTGGTGACGGTGAACAGCTTGCCGTAGGTGTTTCCGGACATGGCGGACGCGCTCGGGCTGGGGCTCGGGAAAGCCGGCAATTGTCCGCGGCCGGTGCGGCGCGTGCCAAGTGTTTTGCGGCTCCGGCGGCGTTTTCCGGTGTCGTATCACTGCCACGAAACCGTCATGCACCCGCACCAGACTGCGCGCAGGAACAGGAGATCGCCGTCGGGAAGCGGCCGTGACGGCAGGGATGCCGCCATCCCCCTTGCTGCAGAGAACCCTGTCCATGCATCCGATCCGTATGCCGCTGGCGCTCGTGCTTGCGCTGGCTTCCGCCGCCGCGCCCGCGGCACCCGTCCTCGTCAATGCGCTCGCCATCGCCGGCGATGCCACCGATCTCTCCGGGCTGCCGGCCGGTCCGAACGGCAACCGGCTCGGCGGTTTCGCGTCCGATCTCCATTACGACCGCTACTCGAACACCTATTACGGCATTCCGGACCGCGGCCCCGGCGGCGGTCTGCTCGCCTACGACACGCGCGTGCAGCGCTTCACGCTGAACGTCGATTCCGCCACCGGCGCGATCTCGAACTTCCAGCTGCAGTCGACGACGATGCTGACGGCCGGCGGCCAGCCGCTGAACGGCCTGAATCCGGCGCTGCTGAACGCCAGCAGTGCAACACTCGGCCTGTCGCAGGACCCGGAAGGCTTCGCGGTCGGTCCGCACGGCACGTATTTCGTCTCGGACGAATACGGTCCGGCCGTGCGCGAGTTCTCGGCGGGCGGCGAGCTGATCCGCAGCTTCACGACCCCGGCCAACCTGATCCCGCGCGACAGCGGCGGCGGCGTCAACTACGTCGACGGCCGGCCGGTCATCGTCAGCGGCCGTCAGGACAACCGCGGCTTCGAGGGCCTGACGCTGAGTCCGGACGGCACGAAGCTGTACGCGATGCTGCAGGACCCGCTGGTCGATGAGGGCAGCAGCAGCGACGGCCGCCGCTCGCGCAACCTGCGTCTCGTCGAGTTCGATGTCGCGACCGGGCTGGCGACGAAGCAGATGATCTACCGCCTGGAAGACCGCGACGACATCAACGCCCGCATCCCCGGCACGGCCGATGACTTCTCCGCGACCAATCAGGGCCGCTCGATCGGCATCAGCTCGATCACGGCGCTGAACGATCACGAGTTCCTGGTCATCGAGCGCGACAACCGCGGCATCGGCGAGGCCGATCCGACCGGGACTGCGCCGGTCGGGAGCAAGCGTGTGTACCGCATCGACATCAGCGGTGCGAGCGACGTGAGCAGCACCAGCCTTGCCGGCGACAACGCGCTGCCGCCCGGCGTCGTGCCGGTCACGAAGTCGCTGTTCCTCGACGTGCAGGCCGCGCTGCTCGCCGCCGGCCTGCCGATCCCCGAGAAGCTCGAAGGGCTGACGATCGGGCCGCTGCTCGACAACGGCTTCATCGACCTGATCCTCGGCACCGACAACGATTTCAGCGTCACGCAGAGCGGTTCGGGCGAGCAGTTCAACGTCTGCACCGGTCCCGGCGGCACCTTCCGCGACGTGGCGCTCGATCAGGCCTGCCCGGGCGCTACGGCGCTGCTGCCGACGTACCTGTACGCGGTGCGCGTCGAACTCGCGGGCCTCAACTACGTGGCGCCGCTGACGGTGGCGGAACCGTTCGGGCTGACGCTGTTCGGGCTCGGCCTGGCCGGGCTCGCGGCCCGTCGCCGGTGCCGGGCCTGAAAACGCGGAACGGCGTCACCGGGACGCCGTTCGTGCAGGGCTGCCGGACAGGTTTGTGAGAAGAACACCGTCCCGCGGCGGACAGCCGGCGCCGCGGGGCGGCTGCCCCGGTCAGCAGAGGCCGGCGCTGCCGGCTTCGGTCGAATGCACCGGGAACAGGGTCTGCGCGAGATCGCAGGTCGGGCCTTCGGCCGGCAGGTAGTCGCCCTGCGCGTAGCCGGGCATCATCCGGATCTGCATTTCGGCGGATTCCTGCAGCGCGGCGTCGGCAGCGGCGACCGGGCGGCCCCAGCCGTCGGTCGGCGGGTACTGTTCGAAGTCGCCGGCCTGCGCGAGCGCGGCCAGACCGAGGGTGGCAGAGAAGCCGAGGGCGATGGCTGTCGTGGTCCTCATGGCTCGAACCTCCTGAGCGGGTTTGCCAGTGTGAGCACCGCCGGCGATTCGTCGGGGAAAGATGAATCGCTTGCAATGTGCAAGTGCAGCGTAGCCCGCGGCTGCGCATTTCCAAGTGCAGGACTTGGTTATCGGCAGCAGAGCCATTAAACGCACCCGTATGGAATGGATGCCTGCCATCCGGCAAGCCCTTGATCCTGCCGCAGTCCGGCCCCCGGTCCGTTCCCGGGCGACCCGCCGAGCGCATCGAACAGCTGCGCAAGCTCCGCATCGGGCGGGGCGATGAGTTCGAGCGGCGTGCCGTCGAGCGGATGCGGCAGTGCCAGCCGCCAGGCGTGCAGCAGCAGCCGGCGGCAGCCGAAGCGCTCGCGGAACAGCCGGTTGTGGCGGCCGTCGCCGTGCGTGGTGTCGCCGATCAGGTGATGCGAGACGTGATGGAAGTGCTTGCGGATCTGGTGCAGCCGGCCGGTTTCGGGGCGCACTTCCAGCAGCGCGCAGCGCGCCTGCGCGTAACGGCCGACCGGCACCGGGATTTCGGCCGTGGCGAGCCGCCGCCAGTGCGTGATCGCCGGCTGCAGCGGCTTGCCGGGCTCCTCGGCGAGCGCGTAGTCGATCGTGCCGGTCTCGGCCGGCCAGCCGCGCACGACGGCGAGATAGCTCTTTTCAACCGTGCGCTCCTCCCAGTGCGCGCAGGCGGCGCGCGCGGCTTCCGGATCGAGCGCGAACAGCACGACGCCGGAGGTCGGCCGGTCGAGGCGGTGGATCAGGTACACATGCCGGCGCAACTGGTCGCGCAGGCGCTGCATCAGGAAATCCTCGACGCGCTCGGCGATCGGGCTGCGGTGCATCAGCAGGCCGGCGGGCTTGGCAACGGCGACGAAGCGCGCATCGCGCCAGAGGATCGTCAGCGGCGGCGGCATGCGCAGCCTCCGGACGCATCGCAGACCGCGGGACGGGCGGGGGCGCGGGCAAAAAAGAGCCGGGGCGGGTACGAGAGACCCGGACCCCGGCAGCAGCCCTTGCAGGAGATGAGCGAAGGTAGGGACGCGGCTGCCGCGGCGAAGGTTCCCGGAACGAGCGGGATTACCGGAATTTTATTGCGCCGCATCATCCGCAGGCCGCGAGCAGCGCGCGCAGCTCGCCGAGGAAGCGGTCGCGCTGCCAGAAGTGCGGGCAGTGGTCGGCACCGGCGTAGGTTTCGAGGCGCGCGTGCGGGATCTGCGCCTGCACCCAGCGCGCGGTTTCGGCCGTGTAGAAGTTGCTCTCGTCGCCGTAGACCAGCAGCACCGGGGCGTGCAGCCGCGCAAGCGCCGGGCGCAGGTCGGCGCCTGCGAGCGAGCACCAGCACTCGGTCAGCGCCGCGTGCGCGAGGCCGGCGAGCCAGTCGCGGCTGCGCTGGAACTTCGCCGGCTCGCGCTCGTAGCGTTCGCGGGCGCGGGCGTTCAGGCCGTCGGCGGTCAGTTCGAGCACGGCCTCGGCGAAGTCCTCGCGCTGGCGGGCGATGAACCAGCGGTTGCGCTGCGCCGAGAAGTCTCCGTAGATGCCGAAGCGCCAGCCGGCACCGGTGACGAGCTTCGGCGTCTGGTCGATCAGGCCGTAGCCGCCGATCGCGGTGCCGGGATGTCGCAGCGCATGCATCCAGATCGTCAGCGCGCCCATCGAATGCCCGAGCAGCAGCGGCCGTTCGAGCGCGTAGTGGCGGATCAGCGCATCGAGGTCATCGGCCATGCGTTCGAGCGTTGCCGGCGCGCCGGTGAGCGGCACATCGGCATGGCCGCGCGCATCCCACGCGAAGCTCGGGTGAGCGCCGGCCAGCGCCTGCGTCCAGTGCGTCCAGTCGGCGTGCGTCGAGGTCCAGCCGTGCAGGCAGACGACCGGCCGGCCGCCGGCCTGCGTGCCGCGACGCACGACGCGCAGGCACTGGCCGTCGTCGAGGAGCAGGTGATCGGTCGTGTGCGGCATGGCCGGGGCTCAGCGTCCGTCCTTCAGCGCTTCGAGCGCGTCCCAGCGCGCGTATGCGGCTTCGAGTTCCCGTTCGAGCGCGGCGAGGCGATCGAGCACCGCGGCCTGCGCGGCCTGCGGCTGCTGGTAGAAGCCGGCCGCGGCCGTGCGCGTGCCGAGTTCGGCCTGCTCGGCTTCGAGCGCTTCGATCTGCGCCGGCAGCGCGTCGAGTTCGCGCTGTTCCTTGTAGCCGAGCTTCGCCGGTTTCTTCGCCGGAGCCGGTGTGGCGGTGGCAGCCGGCGCGGCGGCCGGGGCCGGCGTTGCGGTCTTGATCGTTGCGGCCGGCTTCGCGGTGGCCTTCTCCTCGGCCGCCGGCCGGCGCTGGCGCAGCCAGTCGCTGTAGCCGCCGACGTATTCGCCGATGCGGCCCCGGCCTTCGAACACCAGCGAGCTGGTGACGACGTTGTCGAGGAAGGCGCGATCGTGCGAGACCAGCAGCAGCGTGCCCTGATAGTCGAGCAGCAGCTCTTCGAGCAGTTCGAGGGTTTCGATGTCGAGGTCGTTGGTCGGCTCGTCCATGACCAGCAGGTTGGCCGGCTGGCTGAACAGGCGTGCGAGCAGCAGACGGTTGCGCTCGCCGCCGGAGAGCGACTTCACCGGTGTGCGCGTGCGCTCGGGGCTGAATAAGAAGTCCTGCAGATAGCTGATGACGTGGCGGCGCTCGCCGTTGATCTCGATGAACTCGCGACCCTCGGCGAGGTTGTCGATGACCGAAGATTCGGGGTCGAGTACCGCGCGCAGCTGGTCGAAGTACGCGACCTGCAGCTTGGTGCCGAGGCGGATCGAGCCGCTGTCCGGCGCAAGCCGCCCGAGCAGCAGGTTCAGCAGCGTGGTCTTGCCGGCGCCGTTCGGGCCGATCAGGCCGATGCGGTCGCCGCGCAGCACGCGCACCGAGAAATCGCGCACGACCGGCGCGCCGTCCCACGCGTAGCTCACGTCCTTCGCCTCGACCACCAGCTTGCCGGAGGCCGCGGCCTCTTCGAGGTTGAAGCTGACCCTGCCCTGCAGCTCGCGCCGCTCGGAGCGTTCCTCGCGCAGCGCCTTCAGCGCGCGCACGCGGCCTTCGTTGCGCGTGCGTCGGGCCTTGATGCCCTGGCGGATCCAGGCCTCCTCCTGCGCGAGCTTCTTGTCGAACAGCGCGTTGTGGCGGGCTTCCTCCTCGAGCGCGGCGGCCTTCCTTTCGAGGAAGTTCGGATAGTCGCCGGGCCAGGAGCTGAGCCGCCCGCGGTCGAGTTCGACAATGCGCGTCGCGAGCCGCGTCAGCAGCGCGCGGTCATGGGTCACGAACAGCACGCCACCGCGGAAGCCGAGCAGGTGTTCTTCCAGCCACTGGATCGCCTCGACATCGAGGTGGTTGGTCGGCTCGTCGAGCAGCAGCAGGTCGGGCTCGCAGACCAGTGCCCGCCCGAGCAGCACGCGCCGGCGCCAGCCGCCGGAGAGCTCGGCGAGCGTCACGTCGGCCGGCAGCGCCAGGCGCGTCAGGATCTGCTCGACACGCTGGTTCAGGCTCCAGCCGTCGCGGGCTTCGAGTTCGTGCTGCAGGCGCTCCATGCGCCTGAGCAGGGCATCGGCGTGCGCGGCGTCGTGATCGTGCGCGAGGGCGTGCGCGGCAGCGTGGTATTCGCCGAGCAGGCGGCCGACCTCGGGCACGCCGTCGGCGACGATCTCGAACACGGTGGCGTCGCCGGTCTCGGGCATCTCCTGTTCGAGGCGCGCGATCTTCAGGCCCGGCTGGCGCCAGAGTTCGCCGCCATCGGGCGCGAGCGTGCCGTCGACGAGCTTCAGCAGCGTCGACTTGCCGGCGCCGTTGCGGCCGATCAGGCAGACGCGCTCGCCGGCATCGATCTGGAAATCGGCGTTGTCGAGCAGCGCGGCGAGGCCGAAGGCGACGGAAACGCGGTCGAAGGTCAGGAGCGGCATGGCGGTGACACGCACGGCGGGGCGGGGGCGCGATTGTAGCCGCATCGCCGTGCTCATCGGCCGGTGCCGGCCGGCATCGGCTAAGCTGCGCGCCCGCCTTACGTCCGTAATCGTCTGCATCGTCGTCCGAGGATCGTCCCGCATGAGTCCGACCGCCCCGGCGCTGCCGCGCCACGCCCCGGCCGAGCTGGCACCGAAGCAGCTCGGCGAACTGATCGCGCTCGCCCATCTGCTCGCCGACGCCTCGGGTGAGGTCATCCGCCGGCATTTCCGCGCCCCGCTCGCGGTCGCCGACAAGTCCGGTGCCGAAGGCACGATGTACGACCCGGTGACGGTCGCCGACCGCGACGCCGAGGCCGCGATCCGCGCGCTGCTCGCCGAGCGCCGGCCGCAGGACGGGCGCTACGGCGAGGAGCACGGCTTCGAGCCCGGCGACTCCGGCCTCACCTGGGTCATCGACCCGATCGACGGCACGCGCGCCTTCATCACCGGCATGCCGCTCTGGGGCACGCTGATCGCGCTCTACGACGGCGAGCGCCCGGTGCTCGGGGTCATGGACCAGCCGTGGACCGGCGAGCGCTTCATCGGCTCGCGCTTCGGGGCCGAACTGCGCGACCGTGACGGCCGCCGGCCGCTGCGCACGCGGGCCTGCGCGCGGCTCGCCGATGCGGCGCTGTACTCGACGCATCCGGATCTCTTCGAGCGCGGGCACGAGAAGCCGGCCTTCGATGCCATCGCCGCGCGCGTGCGCATGACGCGCTTTTCCGGCGACTGCTACGCCTACTGCATGCTCGCCGCCGGCTGTCTCGATCTCGTCATCGAAGCCGGCCTCAAGCCCTACGACGTGCAGGCGCTGATCCCGATCGTCGAGGCCGCCGGCGGCCTGATGACCGGCTGGCGCGGCGAGAACGCCGCGCACGGCGGCCGCATCCTGGTCGCCGGCGATGCGCGCGTGCACGCCGAGGCGCTGGCGATCCTGTCGCAGGTACCGTGAACCGGTTCGCCCCGCCCGTCCCTGTCCTTTCGCCCGAGTGCGCCCGCCCATGACGTCCGCCCCCCTGATCGAAGTGCGCGAGCTGGTCAAGCAGTACCCCGGCCTGCGCGCCGTCGATGGCGTGAGCTTCTCGATCCTGCCCGGCCGCTGCTTCGGCCTGCTCGGCCCGAACGGTGCCGGCAAGACCACGACCATCGAGATGATGGAAGGCATCAGCACGCCGAGCGCCGGGCGCATCCTCTACAAGGGCGAGCCGCTCGGCCTGCGCTTTCGCGAGGAAGCCGGGATCATGTTCCAGAGCACGGCGCTGCAGGATTTCCTGACCGTGCGCGAGTGCCTGCGCTTCTTCTCGCAGCTGTATCCGCGCCGCGTGCCGGCCGCAGAGCTGATCCGCGCCTGCGCGCTGGAGGACTTCCTCGATCGCGACCACCGCAAGCTCTCCGGCGGCCAGCGCCAGCGCCTGCTGCTCGCGGTGGCGCTGGTCAACGACCCGGACATCGTCTTTCTCGACGAACCGACCACCGGCCTCGATCCGCAGGCGCGGCGCAACTTCTGGCAGCTGGTCGAGGACATCAAGCGCCGCGGCAAGACCGTGGTGCTGACCACGCACTACATGGAGGAGGCCTACCAGCTCTGCGATTCGCTGGCGATCATGGACCGCGGCCGCATCGTCGCCGAGGGCAGCCCCGATGCGCTGCTCGCGCAGCACTTCGACGATCGCATCCTGCAGCTGCCGGCCGAAGACCTCGAAGGCCGCGCGCTGCCGCCGGCCTACAGCGTGCAGCGGCGGCGTGAATCGGCCGAGATCTCGGTGCGCAACGTCAGCACCGCACTGAGCGACCTGCTCGCCGCCGGCGTCCCGCTCGAGCGCCTGTCGATCCGCCCGCGCACGCTGGAGGATCTGTTCCTGGAGCTGACCGGGAAGGAACTGCGCGAGGCCTGAAGCGGGAAGGGGCGCAGCGGCTTTCAGGCCGTGCCGCTGCGAAACACCAGCCAGCGGGCGCTGGCGTAGTTGACGACCATGCCGGCCAGCGAACCGGCGGCGACCGCCAGCGCCGGCCACGTGCGCGCCTGCGCCGAGGTTTCGATGCAGAGCGCGTACACCGCGTAGTTGACGCTGCCGCCGGCCAGCATCAGCGCCACGTAGCGCGCCCATTCGCCGGCCAGCCCGCGGTTGGCACGTGCGGTTTCGCTGCGGAAGGTCCAGAGCCGGTTCAGCAGCCAGGTGCCGCTTGCCGCGGCGAGGAAGGACAGCGCCCGGCCGCCGTAGAAGCCGGCGCCGAGCGCGAGTGCGGCTTCGAGCACCGCCACGTCGATCACGAGTCCGGCGATGCCGACGGCTCCGAAGCGCAGCAGCTGCCGGGCGGTCTGGTGCATCGCGACGGCCTCAGGTCGCGGCCGCGGCCGGCCGGCGCCATTCAGCGAGCAGCGGCAGCGCCAGCCAGACCAGCATCAGCGCGCAGGCGAGGATCTGCCGGTTCCAGAAGAACGCGTGCCAGATCAGCGGCGCGCGCTCCGACCAGCCCGGGTGCATGGCCGTGAAGTCCTCGCCGACGATGGCAAAGCCCTCGCCGAGGATCACGGCGACGGCGCCGGCGAGCAGCCACAGGCCAAGCTTCAGGCGCGCCGGCCCCGGTGCGGTCAGGGCGGCCAGTCCGTAGCCGCGCGGGCTGCCTGCGAGGCGCGCCGCCAGCCACAGCGCCGGCAGGCCGAGCGCCGGCAGCCAGAATTCCGGGATCGGGATGTCGAGGTAGCGGCCGTTGAAGGCCAGCATCGCGCTGATCATCAGCGCACCGGCGACGTAGCTGAGGTAACCGAGGCGCGCGGCGCGCGCCAGGCCCGGGGCCTCGCGGCCGAACAGCCGGGCGCGCAGCAGCGCGGCCAGCACGCCGGTGGCGACGACGGTGGCGAGGATGCGCACCCAGGCCCAGGCTTCGGCGAGCGCCGGCGTCGTGTCCATGTAGCCGCGATACAGCTCGCTGACGGTCGGCTTGTCGAGCAGGCCGGTGTCGGCGGCGAAAAACAGCAGCCGCTGCAGGCACCAGCTCACCGAGGCCGGCGAGATCGCCAGGCGCTGCGCGTGCCAGAGGGTGTCGATCGCACCGGCGGCGAGCAGCTGTGCAAGCCCGGCGACGGCGAGTGCGCGCGTGAGGCCGAAGCCGGCCGGGATCAGCCAAAGCGCCAGCGCCAGACCGCCGAGCACCGAGGCGCCGGCGCGCAGCCCGGCTTCCGGGAACGGATCGACCGGACCGGTGGTGCCGAATTTCTGCTGGCGATCGACGTCGTACAGGCCCCAGCGCGCGCCGACCGTGCCTTCCTGCTGCGCCTTCCAGAGCTGGTCGTAGGCCTCGACGACGTTGTAATCGAAGCCGTACTGCGCGGCGAGCTGCGGCAGCCGGCGCAGGAAGTGCGCGGCGTTCGGCAGGTCGGCGATCGCCGGGCCGCGCGAGCGGCCTTCGGTCGGCCAGCCGGCCTCGCCGATCAGGATCGGCTTGCCCGGGAAGGCAGCCTTGATCTTGCCGATGACCTCGACGAAGCGCTGCTCCATGTCGGTGACCGAGGCCGGCTCGTCCTCCCAGTACGGCAGGATGTGGATGGTGAGGTAGTCGACATGGTCGGCGAGCTGCGGATTCTTCAGCCAGAAGGCCCAGACATCGGCGTAGGACACCGGCTGGCGGATCGACTGCCGCACGCGGTCGAGGTGCCGGATGATCTGCCCGGCGTCGAGGTCGCGGCGCAGCAGCACCTCGTTGCCGACGATCACGCGCTCGACCGACTGCGGATAGCGGTTGGCGGCCTCGATCAGCGCGCTGACCTCGGCCTCGTTGTCGGCCGGGGTGCTGCTGAGCCAGGCCCCGTGGATGACCTTGAGGCCGTGGCGGGCGGCGAGCGCCGGCACGTCCTGCGCGGCGCCGATGGCGGCGTAGGTGCGCACGCCGCGAAAGGCGGTCTTCACGTGCGCGAGATCGTTCTCGACCTGTTCGGGCGTCGGCCAGTTCCTGGTCAGCGGGCTCTGCCCGGCGCGAAACGGTGCGAACGAGGCGCTGTTCCAGGTGCCTTCGTGCCAGTCGATGCCGATGTCGACCGGGCGGGCGGCATACCACCAGACCAGGGCGGCAGTGAGCGTCGCGAGCGCGACGGCGACGAACGCCGGACGGCGGAAGACGGATGCGTCGTACACGGGAGTCGGGACCTCGACGGGCTAGGGCTTGCCGTAGCGGCGCAGGTAGAGCAGGAACTTCGGGCGGGAGCGGTGCGGCTTGAAGGCCGGGTTGTATTCGAGCACGTAGCCGCGCAGGTCCTTGACCACGGACAGCGGTACGCCGAAGCGGTCGATCTCGACGGCGTTCGGCAGGCGCAGCTGTTCGTCGCAGCCGTCGTTGGTCAGCGCGATCAGGAAGTCGGCGCTCTCCCAGCGCGGCTCGAACACCAGGAAATCCGGGAAGTAATACCGGGCGCTTTCTTCCTTGCCGCAGACCGCGACCCTGTAGCGGCGGGCGATCGGCGCGCCCTCGTACTCGTTGGTCAGGTATTCGGCGAGGCCGTCGATGGCCTCGGGCAGGGAGTTGCCCCAGTAATCGAGCTCCCAGCGATCGGCCGCGCCCGGCACGCCGCCGATCAGCACGTTGTAATAGATGTACTGGTGCGGGTGCAGGTAGCCGAGGATGCCGGCCTGCACGGCCAGCAGCGCGGCGAGCGCGAGCGTGTGCAGGCGGCCGTGCAGCGGCGCGCGCGCGGCGAGCATCTCGTGCATGCGCTCCAGCGCCAGCGCCGCGCAGACCACGAGCGGTGGCACGACGAACAGGAAATGGCGCAGGCCGTTGTAGGCCGTGGTGTGCAGGGCGACTGCGATCAGCACCGGCAGCACGCCGGCGGTGCCGAGCACGTACAGCGACTGGGCGCGTGCGGACATCGGCCAGCGGTGGCGCAGGCGCAGCAGCGCGAAGGCCAGCCCCGAGGCCAGGCCGGCCAGCACGATCTCCGGCAGCGTGAACACCAGGTAGGCCGGCACGTACCAGCGCGGGATGGCGTTGACCGGATACCACTCGCCGGCAGCGAGCGTCTCGATCGGGAAGGCGACGTGCGAGAACTCGCCGAGCGTTTTCAGCGGGTTCAGCGGCGACTGCCAGGCGTAAGGCCAGAACACGGCCATCACCACATAGGCGAGCACGAATGCCGGGGCGCAGCGCAGCGCCACGCGCGCGGCATCGGCGGCCAGCACGCCGGGACGCTCGCCGGCACGCCAGCGCCCGGCCAGCCACAGCAGCACGCCGAGCGCCAGATACGGCCCGAGCAGGATGGCGCCGACGCGCACGCTGAGCGCAAGCCCGATGCTGACGCCGAGCAGCGTGAGCGTGCGCGCCGAGGGTCGCGGCAGTTCGTGCTGCACGCGCACGATCGCGTAGACGGCCCACAGCATCGCGGTCGCAAACGGCGCGTCCTTGGGGTTGGTGAAGCTGTGGCCGATGAAGCACGGCGTCAGCAGCAGCAGCACGAGCGCCAGCAGCCCGGCACGATCGCCGCCGAGCAGCCGCCCGAGCCGCCAGGCCCCGAGCAGGCCGACGATGCCGAGCAGGCCGCCGAGCAGGTGGCGGGTCTCGTATTCCCCGAACGGCGACAGCGGCACGAGCAGCGCCGCGATCATGTCGAAGGCGCCGCCGTAGCGGTACAGGTCGAGGTAGTGCAGCGCCGCGTCGTTGCTGAAGCCGCTGCGGTAGTAATCGAGCAGCAGCTTGCCGTAGGTGCTCTGCACCAGTTCGTCGTTGCTGACGCCGTAGTCCTGGAACACCAGCAGCACCAGCGGCACCAGCAGCAGCAGCAGCGCGCGGGCGAGATAGCGACAGAGCGGCGAGCG
>NZ_DAOLKE010000017.1:15404-24355 GCF_035331805.1 Plasticicumulans sp.
GCGGCACCAGCAGCAGCAGCAGCGCGCGGGCGAGATAGCGACAGAGCGGCGAGCGTGGCAGCGCGTCGGGCGTCATCATCGGCGGTCACGCCGGCGGCCGGGAACGGTCGGCCAGCATGTGCGGGGCAGCCGCAGCGGGCAGGGGGGCAGCAAGCGGGACGGCTCGGGCGGGGTATCCGTACGGACGCGGGGGGGGTCGGCTGCGCGGGCGAGGCGCCGAGGATACCGGCGCTTCCCGCATGGCGCAAACGCGACCGGCCCGGGGCATGTCAGGCCGGATCGAACAGCTTGCCCGGGTTCAGGATGCCGTTCGGATCGAAGGCCGCGCGGATCGCCCGCAGATAGCTGATCTCGGCCGGATCGCGGCTGTAGGACAGGTAGGGCTTCTTGACCAGCCCGACGCCGTGCTCGGCCGAGATGCTGCCGCCGAGCGCGGCGAGCGTCGCGAACAGGTGCTCGCTGACCTGCTCGCAGGCGGCGACGAAGTCGGCGCGTGCCATTTCCGGCGGCTGCAGCACCGAGATGTGCAGGTTGCCGTCGCCGACGTGGCCGAACCAGATCACTTCGAAGTCCGGATACTCGCGCGCGAAGAGTTCATCCATCGCGCGCAGGAATTCCGGCACGCGCGCGACGCGCACCGAGACGTCGTTCTTGTACGGCAGGCGGTGCGCGATCGACTCGGTGATGTCCTCGCGCAGGCGCCACAGCGCCCGCCACTGGCTGTCGCTCTGCGACAGCACGCCATCGAGCACGATGCCGTCCTCGGCGAGCGTCTCGAAGGCCGCCATCGCGGCTTCGGTGTCGCGCTCTTCGGCGGCGTCGTACTCGGCGAGCACGTACCACGGCGTTTCGGTCTCGAACGGCCGCGGCTGGCCGTGGGCGGTGACGTAGGAAAGCGCCTGCGCCGAGAAGCATTCGAAGGCCGTCAGTCGCAGCGCGGCGCGCAGGCGCTCGAAGGCGCTCATGATCGCTTCGAGGTCGGGCAGGCCGAGCACCATGACCGCCGGTGCCTGCGGCGCTTCGGCGAGGCGCACCGTGGCCTCGACGATCAGCCCGAGCGTGCCTTCGGAGCCGATGAACAGCTGGCGCAGGTCGTAGCCGGTGTTGTTCTTGACCAGGCCGCGGTTCAGATCGAGCAGCTCGCCGCGGCCGGTGACGACCTTCAGGCCGCTGACCCAGTCACGGGTCATGCCCCAGCGGATCACCTTGATGCCGCCGGCGTTGGTCGCGATCGTGCCGCCGAGCTGCGCCGAGCCGCGCGCCGCGAAGTCGACCGGATACTGCAGGCCACGCTCGCGGGCGTAGTCCTGCAGGGTTTCGAGGATGACGCCGGGCTCGGCGGTGACGCTGCGATCGACCGCATCGAAGCCGAGGATGCGGTTCATGCGCTCGAAGGACAGCACCAGCTCGCGCGACTTCGCCACCGCGCCGCCGGAGAGGCCGGTGCGCCCCCCCGAAGGCACGAGCGGGCAGGCGGTGTCGTTGGCGATCGCGACGAGGGCCTGCACTTCGGCGACCGATTCCGGGAAGGCGACCGCGAGCGGGTCGGGCTGGTACAGGCGGGTCCAGTCGCGGCCGTGGCTGGCGAGGGTGTCGGCATCGGTGCGCAGGCGCGCGGGTGGCAGCAGCGCGCCGAGGCGGGCGAGGATGGCGGCATCGGACATGGCGGTCTCCGGCAGGGTTACAGAGGCTGCGCTGGTGCAGCGTAGGCGAGGGCCGGGCCGCTGCCCGGCCTTCCGGCCACCGGCATTTTGCGACATCATCGCCGGCCCGGCCGCGTCTGCCGGCAATCCGAGGAGCATCCGACCATGGGCAAGGTTTCCCTCGACCGACGCGAAATCAGGATTCTGCTGCTCGAAGGCATCGCGCCGAGTGCGGTCGAGACCTTCCGCGCCGCCGGTTACACCAACCTCGAACAGCACCGCAAGGCGCTGCCCGAACCCGAGCTGATCGAGCGCCTGCGCGAGGCCTACATCGTCGGCATCCGTTCGCGCACGCAGCTGACCCCGGCCGTGCTCGCCGAGGCGAAGAAACTCATCGCCGTCGGCTGTTTCTGCATCGGCACCAACCAGGTCGCCCTCGAGGCCGCTGCGAGCGCCGGCGTGCCGGTGTTCAACGCGCCGTTCTCGAACACGCGCAGCGTCGCCGAGCTGGTGATGGCCGAGATCGTGCTGCTGATGCGCGGCATCCCGGCCAAGAACGCGCTCTGCCACCGCGGCGGCTGGTCGAAGTCGGCCGCCGGCAGTCGCGAGGTGCGCGGCAAGCGCCTCGGCATCGTCGGCTACGGCCACATCGGCACGCAGGTCGGCATCCTCGCCGAGGCCTTCGGCATGCAGGTGCACTACTACGACATCGAGGCCAAGCTCGCGCTCGGCGGCGCGCAGCCGGTGCATTCGCTTGCCGAGCTGCTCGCGCGCTCCGACGTGCTGACGCTGCACGTGCCCGAGACGCCGCAGACCCGCAACATGATCGGGGCGGCCGAACTGGCGCGGCTGCCGGCCGGCGCGCAGCTGATCAATGCCTCGCGCGGCACCGTCGTCGACATCGACGCGCTGGCGGCGGCGCTCGCGAGCGGCCATGTCGCCGGGGCGGCGATCGACGTGTTCCCGGCCGAGCCGCAGGGCAACGACGACGAGTTCGTGTCGCCGCTGCGCGCCTTCGATCAGGTGCTGCTGACCCCGCACATCGGCGGCAGCACCGAGGAGGCGCAGGAGAACATCGGCTTCGAGGTCGCCGGCAAGCTGGTGCGCTACAGCGACAACGGCTCGACGCTGTCGGCCGTGAACTTCCCCGAGGTCAGCCTGCCCGCACACCCCGGCAAGCGCCGGCTGCTGCACATCCACGAGAACCGCCCCGGCCTGCTGTCGGCGATCAACGATGCGCTGTCACGCCAGCGCATCAACATCGCCGGCCAGTACCTGCAGACCCGCGGCGGCATCGGCTACGTGGTCATCGACATCGACGACGACGAGCACGCCGGCAAGCTGGCGCTGAAGGAGCTGCGCGCGATCGACGGCACGCTGCGCACGCGCATCCTGTACTGAAGCCCCGCCGGCTCCGTCCCGACGCCGCCCCCGTCGCCGCCCGCGCAAATCCCGGTGTCCTGACCGATGTTGACGTGCAGCCGCCCGCCGTCTGCGTTACCGATTGTCCGGACGCGGCCTGCGCCTGCGCATGCCCGCGCGCTGCCTTGCTGTCTGCGCGTCTGTCCGACCGATTCCCCCATCCGCGCCCGAGGTTACGCACCGTGTTTCTAGGCAGCGCCGCCGCGCCTCTCGAACTGGAAGTCATCAGCCGCCTGCCCGCGCAGGCCGGCGACAAGCCCCCCCTGCTGTTCGTGCACGGTGCCTTCGCCGGTGCCTGGTGCTGGGAGGAACACTTCCTCGATTTCTTCGCCGGTCTCGGCTACCCGTCCTATGCCCTGTCGCTGCGCGGCCATGCCGGCAGCGCCGGGCGCGATCGCCTGCACTGGAACCGGCTCGCCGACTACGTGACCGATGTCGCCGAGGTCGCCGTCGGCCTCGGCGAGCGCACGATCCTGATCGGTCATTCGATGGGCGGCATGGTCGTGCAGAAGTATCTGGAGCGCACGCCGGCGCCGGCGGCGGTGCTGATGTGCTCGGTGCCGCCCTCGGGGCTGATGTGGTCGAGCCTGCAACTGATGTGGCGCGATCCGATGCTGTGGATGGAGATGGGCGTCATCACGCACGCCGGTCCGCAGTACGGCAGCCGCTCGCTCGCCCGGCGCGCGCTGTTCTCGCCCGATGCACCCGATGCCGTCGTCGACCGGCTGATGAACCGCGCGCAGGAGGAATCCTCGCGCGTGCTCGCCGACCTGACCTGGGCCGACCTGCCGGCGGTGACGCTGGTGCGGCGCACGCCGCTGCTGGTGCTCGGCGCCGAGCACGATGCGCTGGTGCCGCCCTCGGAAGTGCTCGAAACCGCGCGCCGGCTCGGCGCCGAGTGCGAGATCGTGCCGCGCGTCGCCCATGTGATGATGTTCGAACCCGGCTGGGACCGTGTCGCCCGCCGCGTCGCCGGGTGGCTGGCCCGCCAGGGGCATTGAGCATCCGGATCCGTACCCGATCCGTCAGTACCCGCATCCGTACCGGGAGTCGTGACCATGTCCTTGCGAGATCAGTTGCTGAAGGCCGGCCTGGTCAGTGCCGATGCCGTGCAGAAGGCCGAGAAGGACCGCAAGCAGCAGAAGCACCAGCAGCAGAAGCAGCAGTCGCCGAGCCAGCGCGATGCGCAGAAGCTCGAAGCCGAGCGCCAGCGTCAGGCCGAAGCCGAGGCCAAGCGCCAGCGCGACCGCGAGCTGAACGCGAAGCGCGAGGCCGAAAAACAGCGTCAGGCCAACCTCGCGCGCGTCAGGCAACTGGTCGAGGCGCACCGCCTCAATGACGCCAGGGCCGAGGATCGCTACAACTTCCCGGACGGGCGCTTCGTGCGCAGCGTGCGCGTCACCGCCGCGCAGCGCCGCCAGATCGCGCTCGGGCAGATCGGCATCGTGCGCATGGACGCGAAGAACTTCGACTTCGCGCTGGTGCCGCGCGCCGAGGCGCTGAAGGTGCAGGAGATCGTGCCCGAGCGCCTGGCGCTGCTCTACGAGGAATCCGACGGGCTCGAAGAGGACGACTGGGGCGACTGGTAAGCAGCATCCCCGATCCCCGCGCCCAGACGCGCCAGCGTCGGCGCATCCAGCCAGGCGGCGAGCGGTGCCAGCAGGATCGCGGACGGCAGCGGTTCACTCGCCTCGGCTCCCCGCCAGGCGCGGGCCAGCAGCAGATGCCACACGGCCGCTGCCAGCGGCGCCTGCAGCGCCGGCGGCGGCGTGCCGAGGCCGGCCGCTGCCAGGGCCGCGAAATGCCGGATCAGCCGCCCCTGTTCCGCCGCGGCCCAGTCGTGCGAGCGTCCGGTGAGTTCCGCATCCTGCCCGAGCAATTCCGGCAGCGCCCGGAACAGGCCGGGGCGCGCCTGCACCGTCTGCACCAGTGCCCCGAAGTCTGCCGCGAACGCTGCGGCGGCCGGGTGACGGTCGATTCCGGCGCGCCGCGCCGCGAGCGCCTGCACCAGCCGGTCGAACAGCGCCAGCACGATCGCCTCGCGGTGGCGGAAGTGGTAGTACAGATTGCCCGGACTGATGCCGGCCGCGGCGGCGATGCGGTTCGTGGTCGTGCGCCGCTCGCCGTCGCGATCGAGCAGCGCGAGCGTGGCGTCCAGGATCGCATCGACGGTTCGGGCACCACAGGCGGCGGGGGCGGATCGGGCCATGGTCGGTTCCGGTTCGGCTTCGGGCAGCGGCGCCGGGGGGCTCTCCGGGGTGTACTTGCAGAGCGCTCGGGTCGGCATGGATCATGCGCGCCGCCGCGGCGTGCCGTATCCACGTGAAACGATGTTCATCATCGATTCCTCAGCGTTGCGTCCATCATGCCGGGGTACTGCCGCAGAGCGGTTTGCGGGCCAGGGACGGACCCGTGACGGGGGGAGGACCGATGCACTGGTTGCAACGAATCGACGACGACATCCGGCGACAGCGATCGCTGCGCGATGACGATGATGAACATGAACCGTCGGCCACGGACCGCGGGCGGGATACGGGGGAGAAAGACAACGTGAATCCGGTCATCACGGCCAACGAAGTCGAACTGGAGTTCGATGACGATCGCACGGCACGCGACGAAACCCGGGTGCGCTCGGTGCGCAGCCGCGTGCGCACCCGCAAGCGCAACCACCGCTGGAGCCTGCGCAGCCGCGCCCTGTTCGCGGCGCTGGTCGCGAGCCTGATGCTGACGGTGTTCATCAGCCTCGTGCTGTCGCTGCGCATGCTGTCGCTGTCCGAGGAAAACGACGAGCTGCGCCACCAGAACGAGCTGCGCGATGCCGAGCTCACGCAGGTGCGGCCCGAACTCGAACGCCTGCGCGCCGATGTCACCGAACTGATCGCCAAGCGCCTGCCGGGCCTGCGCCAGCTCGTGCTCGATCAGGTCGTGCCGATCGACGACTACTACCTGCGCAACGTCATGTTCACGCTGGTCAAGCGCGGCAAGCGCGCCGGCTACGAGTACCACCTGACGCTCAGCAACGACACGCTGCAGATGGTGCTGCCGCGCGTGAACATCTACCTGTTCGACCGCCACGGCGTGCACATCGGCTCGGCGCGCATCGGCGGCACCGGCGAGCACGTCGAGGAAGTCCCGGATCTCGGGCCGGGCGAGACCGTCACCAAGGTCGGGCTCGTGACCATCGGCGAGGGCGAGGAGGAGCCGGTGTTCTTCCGCGTGCGCGTCGCCGAACCGTACACGGCCGAAGAGCGCGAATCGCCGAACCCGCAGCGCTGAGCCCGACGCAGCAAGGCGCTGCGCGTCGGCCGGTTCAGGCGATGCGCAGCGCCCGGCGGCCGTCCCAGGTGTACAGCGCCAGCGCGGCCCAGATGCAGCCGAAGGTCACGGCATGCACGGCCGTGAAGGCCTCGCCGTAGGCGAGCACGGCGAGCATCAGCTGCACGCTCGGCGCCAGATACTGGAAGAAGCCGAGCGTCGAAAACCGCAGGCGCTTCGCGGCGTTCGCGAACCACAGCAGCGGCAGCGCCGTGATCAGCCCGGCACCGATGATGATCAGGTCGCGTGCCGGCGTGCCGTGGCCGAAGTGGCCGAGGCCCTGCGCATCGAGCCACAGCAGGCCGGCGAGGGCGAGCGGCGCGAGCAGCAGGGTTTCGACCGTCAAGCCCACCAGCGGCTCGATCGGCGCCAGCTTGCGGATCAGCCCGTAGGCACCGAAGCTCGCCGCCAGCGCCAGCGAGATCCACGGCAGTGCCTGCAGCTGCCAGCCCTGGTTCAGCACCCCGGCCGCGGCGAGCGCCACCGCGAGCCCCTGCAGCGGCCGCAGCCGCTCCTTCAGCAGCAGCACGCCGAGCAGCACGTTGAACAGCGGATTGATGAAGTAGCCGAGGCTCGATTCGAGCACGTGCCCGTTCAGCACCGCCCACACGAACACCAGCCAGTTGACGCTGACCAGCAGCGCGGTGATGAGCAGCACGCCGAGCCGGCGCGTGTCGGTGAGCGTCGCGCGCAGCTCCCGCCCGCGCCGGAAGGCCAGCACCAGCGCCCCGGTCACGAACACCGACCAGACGACGCGGTGCGCGATCAGCTCCGGCGCCGACAGCTCCGGCACCAGCTTCCAGTAGGCCGGCATCAGCCCCCAGGTCAGGTAGGCGAGCACGGCGTACAGCGCGCCGGTGGCAAACTCGGGATGCAGCCCCGGCGCGGGGCTGGCGACGGTTTCGGACGACGCGGACATGGCGGCGGGGCTCGGTGCGGAAGGGCGCGCAGCATGGGCGGGCCGGCCGCGGCCGGCAAGCCACGCTCCGGCATGAGGGGCGTGCAGCGACGTATCGGCGGGTTTGCGGGCCGGGGAGGATCGCTGCGGCAGGAGGCGTCACGGCGGCGAACTCAGGACGGCATGTGCGGGAGTCGCGGGGGAATCGTGCGTGGAATATGGAGACGATCCGGCGATTCATCCGGTGCGGATTGCGGTCGCCGGCATGCACCATGCCGGCGACTGGTGCCCCTCACTGGTAAAACGGCGACTGCTCCAGCTTCAGCGCCTGTTTCTCATAGCGCTGCCACGGCAGTCCGTGCGGCTGCGTCCGGATGTTGCAGAGCGCCGCGAGAAAGCCGGCCTCCTGATCGACGATCCACGAATCCCCACGCATGGCGAGTTCGAGCAGCCGCTGCTTGGCATTGTCCGAACGGGCGATGACGAGGAACCAGAGTTCGTCGGCGTTGAACGCGTGCAGCTTGTTCACGTCGGTCAGCATCGCCTGATCGAGCGACATGCCGCCGAACTTGCCGTCCTTCTTGTTCTCGACCTTCAACTCGACCGCGTACTTGCGGCCCTTGTGCGTGAAGCCGAAATCGCAGTGCTCCTGCGAGCCCGGATACGCCAGTTCGCGGGCATCGGTGATGCCGTAGCCGCTGCGCAGGAACGCGGCGATGACGACCTGCGCGTGGATTTCCCAGGCACCGCCGCTCTCCCAGCCTTCCTCGAAACTGCCGCGGCCGGCGCCCTGGTGAACGAGGTTCAGGAATTCGGTTTCAGTCATGGTCGTATTCCCGCTTGATCGGCGTTGAGCCGGCTCATTCGCCGAGTTTTTCCGCGAGCACGCCGGGCAGTTCGGGGTCTGGGAGGCTGCCGAGCAGCGACAGCGCGTGCTTCGCGAGTTCGCGCGGGACGCGGCCGGTCAGATGATGCAGGCGGGCACCGTTGTCCGGGAACGTGTCAAAAATGCCGTAATGGCCATCGTCGAAATGCAGAGCGAACCACGCCGTCGTGCCGGGTTCTTCCTGCACCATCGGTTGCGCGTCGCGCAGGAACTGCTCGACCTGCGCTGCATGGCCCGACTTCGGCAGGAAGCTCAGCAGCAGGGCCTTGGTGTCGGGCTCGGCCGACTGGAGCGTGGGCAGCTTGTCGGCGAGCACGTCCAGGCGCTGGATGCGCGGCGGCTCCGACAGCAGGACTTCGGCCTGCGCCATCAGGGCTTGGGCCACGACGCCCGCGAGGTGCGCCTCCCGTCCGGCGTCATCGGCGAAGACATCAAGGATGCCGTACTCCCCGCGCCCGAAGCGCAGGGCGAACCACGCGATCGTGCCCGCTTCCTGACGTACGGCCGGCAGCGCCGAGCACAAAAAGTCTTCCACCTCGGCCTGTCTGCCGTGTCTCGCTTCCAGTCGCACGAGTAAACCCTTGCTGACCATGCTGCCTCCGGAGGTTCGATGACGCCTCGGCGTGCCCGGAGTCATTGAAGACACGCGGGCATGCGAATTCATTCGGTGGCCTGATCCGGCGTCCGCCCGGGACTGCCGGACCGGAATTGCCGCAGCGCTTCAGTCTGCCGCTGCGTCCTCCAGGATCACGTCGCTCGCCTTCTCGCTGATCATGTAGACCGGCGT
>NZ_DAOLKE010000018.1:0-12749 GCF_035331805.1 Plasticicumulans sp.
CGAGTCGGCGGTCGTGCTGCTCGATGCGCTGCGCCACTGCGAGGGCGAACAGGACGCCGGCGGCTGGCAGGCGGGCGTGGAGGCGCTGGAAGCGGCCTGGTTCGCGCCGCTTGCGCAGGCGCTGGCGCGCCGGGAGATCGCCCGCCTCACGCTCGATACCGGCGCGCAGCGCTGGAGCGTGCGCGCCGGCGATCTGTGGAAGTTCTGGCGCCGGCAGCCAGCGGCGGCGTGCTTCGGCGGCTGACAGAACAGGGATTTGCGGGACAGCCGCGGGCGGCTTTCAGTATCATTCCCGATTTCCGCACTCGGTTTAGCCGTTCGCCATGACCGCACCCGCCTCGCCGCGCAAGCTGTTCTCGTACCGGAAGTTCTGGGCGCACCGCTTCGGACCGGCGCCCTTCCTGCCGATGTCGCGCGCGGAGATGACGGCGCTCGGCTGGGACAGCTGCGACATCATCATCGTCACCGGCGACGCCTACGTCGATCACCCGAGCTTCGGCATGGCGGTGATCGGGCGCGTGCTGGAAGCTCAGGGCTTCCGGGTCGGCATCATCGCGCAGCCGGACTGGACCTCGGCCGAGGCCTTCCGCGCGCTCGGGCGGCCGAACCTGTTCTTCGGCGTGGCCGCCGGCAACATGGATTCGATGGTCAACCGCTACACCTCGGACCGGCGCATCCGCTCGAACGATGCCTACACGCCGAACGACGAGGGCGGCAGACGGCCGGATCGCGCCGTGATCGTCTACGCACAGCGCTGCCGCGAGGCCTTCGCCGAAGTGCCGGTCGTGATCGGCGGCATCGAGGCGAGCCTGCGGCGCATCGCGCACTACGATTACTGGTCCGACAAGGTGCGCCGCTCGGTGCTGCTCGACGCCAAGGCCGATCTGCTGGTCTACGGCAATGCCGAGCGCGCGATCGTCGAGATCGCGCACCGTGCCGCCGCCGGCGAATCGATCCGCACGATGCGCGACATCCGCGGCACCGCGTTCATGCACGCCGGGCCGCTGCCGGAGGGCTGGGCCGAGCTCGATTCAAGCCAGCTCGACACGCCGGGCCGCATCGAGCCGCTGCCGAATCCCTACGAGGAAACCCCGCCGGCCGCGGCCTGCGCCACGCCCGCGGCGGATGCCAGCGGCGCGCAGGTCGTGCGCTTCGAGCGCCGGCCCAGACATCCGCGCGAGCGCACCGTCGTGCGCCTGCCGTCCTACGAACAGGTGCGCGACGATCCGGTGCTGTACGCGCATGCCTCGCGCACCTTCCACCTCGAAACCAACCCCGGCAACGCCCGCGCGCTGGTGCAGCGCCACGGCGAGCGCGAGGTCTGGATCAATCCACCGCCGCTGCCGCTCGCCACGCCGGAGATGGATTCGGTGTTCGGCCTGCCGTACGCGCGCGTGCCGCACCCGGCCTATGGCGGTGCGCGCATTCCGGCCTACGAGATGATCCGCTTCTCGGTCAACATCATGCGCGGCTGCTTCGGCGGCTGTACGTTCTGCTCGATCACCGAGCACGAGGGCCGCATCATCCAGTCGCGCTCGGAAGCCTCGATCCTCGCCGAGATCGAGGACATCCGCGACAAGACGCCGGGCTTCACCGGCGTGATCTCCGACCTCGGCGGCCCGACCGCGAACATGTACCGGCTGGCCTGCCGCTCGGCGGACATCGAGCGCAGCTGCCGCAAGCTCTCCTGCGTGTGGCCGGACATCTGCCCGAACCTGAACACCGATCATTCGGCGCTGGTCGGGCTGTACCGCCGCGCGCGCGCGCTGCCCGGCATCAAGAAGATCCTGATCGCCTCGGGCCTGCGCTACGACCTCGCGGTGCGCGATCCCGAATACGTGCAGGAACTCGTCACGCACCACGTCGGCGGCTATCTGAAGATCGCGCCCGAACACACCGAGGCCGGGCCGCTGTCGAAGATGATGAAGCCCGGCATCGGCAGCTACGACCGCTTCAAGGAGATGTTCGAACGCTTCTCGAAGGCGGCCGGCAAGGAGCAGTACCTGATCCCGTACTTCATCGCCGCGCACCCCGGCACCCGCGACGAGGACATGATGGAACTCGCGCTCTGGCTCAAGCGCAACGGCTTCCGTGCCGATCAGGTACAGGCCTTCCTGCCGACGCCGATGGCGCTTGCGAGTGCGATGTATCACTCCGGTTACAACCCGCTGAAGGGCGTGCGCCGCGCCGGCCAGGCCGAGCGTGTCGAATCCCCGAAGGGCCTGAAGCAGCGCCGGCTGCACAAGGCCTTCCTGCGCTATCACGATCCGGACAACTGGCCGCTGCTGCGCGAGGCCCTGAAGCGCATGGGCCGCGCCGACCTGATCGGCAACGGCAAGGCGCATCTGGTGCCGGGCTTCCAGCCGGCCGGCACCGGTCTCGGCGGCGAGGGCGCGCGCACCGGCCGCAAGCACGGTCCGCAGCGCCTGCTGACCCAGCACACCGGCCTGCCGCCGCGCGCCGACGGCAGCCGCCCGGCACGCGGACCTGCGCCGGATCCGCAGGCCGCGGGGGGACGGGCAAAAGAAAAGGCCGCGCAAGGCGCGGCCCGGCGGGGCGATCGACGGCGCTGAGGTTGCGCTCAGCCGCCGTGGGCGAGGTGCTCGCCAGCCGGTGCTTCGCTGCCGGGGCCGGGCTTGCCGTCATCGATCGGCACCATCAGCGATACGAGCGCCAGGGCTGCAGCCAAGGCGAGTACACAGAGCTGCTTGGTATCGGGGCGGAATCGGATCATGGTTGGAAGTCTCCGCGGACGGGCGCGTCCGCAATCTGGAAATTTTCGGCGGATACTAAGGTGAGTGACGTTGCCCGGCTGTTACAAATCATGTCCCTGCTGCGTGATCCCGAACGCGGCTGCCCGTGGGACGTGGCGCAGACCTTCGCGAGCATCGCGCCGTACACCCTCGAAGAGGCCTACGAGGTCGCCGATGCGATCGAGCGGGAGGACTTCGCCGGACTGAAGTCCGAACTGGGAGACCTGCTTTTGCAGGTGGTGTTCCATGCCCAGATGGCGAGCGAGCAGGGGCGCTTCGGCTTCGCCGATGTGGTCGCGACCCTGTCCGACAAACTCGTGCGCCGCCACCCGCACGTGTTCGGCGATACCACGTACGCGAGCCTCGAAGAGCAGGGCGAGGCCTGGGAGCGCATCAAGCGCGAGGAACGCGCCGCCGATGGCGAAATCCCGGCCGGGGCGCTCGATGGCGTGCCGCTGGCGCTGCCGGGGCTGACCCGCGCGGTCAAGCTCACGAAAAAGGCCGCGCGCGTCGGCTTCGACTGGGACGAGCCGGGGGCCGTGCTCGACAAGATCGAGGAGGAAATCCGGGAACTGCGGGCCGAGATCCACACCGGTGCACCGCTGGCGCGGCTTCGCGATGAACTCGGCGACGTGCTGTTCGCGCTCGCGAACCTTGCGCGTCACCTCGATCTCGACCCGGAGGCGGCGCTGCGCGGCACCAACGCCAAGTTCGAACGCCGCTTCCGCCACATCGAGGCACGGCTCGCCGAAACCGCGCGCACCCCGGCCGACGCGACGCTCGCCGAGATGGACGGCTACTGGAACGAGGCCAAGGCACTCGAACGCGGTGAAGCCCCGGAGCCATCGACCACGCGCTGAAGGCTTCAGTCCTTCGCGGCTTCGACCTTCAGCCGGTCGCCGATCCGGATGCGCTGACGCGCCGCCTCGCCGGCCGCGATCTCCAGCACCCAGGCCACCGGTCCGCCACTCGGGTACAGCGGGCACGGGTCGGCCGTGCATGGTGGCACGCGCGCACTGATCTTCACGAGCCGGCCCTGCGCATCGAACCACAGGATGTCGAGCGCGACGTGCGTGTTCTTCATCCAGAAGCTCACCGGCAGCGCCCGCGGCTGCACGAACAGCATGCCGCTGCCGGCCGGCAGCGCAGCGCGATACATCAGCCCGCGCTCGCGCTCGGCCTCGGTTTCGGCGATCTCGACCCGGAAGCGTCCGGCTCCGACCGTGACCTGCGTCGTCTGCCCGGCCGTTGCCGGCGCAGCGGCGAGCCACGGCACGGCGAGCGCGAGGCAGGCGCGTATGATCGCCGCTGCGGCGCTGTTGCCGGGTCGGGGAGGGCAGGGCATGGAATACCGGTACCGGATCATCGATCGGGCCATCGCCTATCAGGGCTTCTTCACGCTGTCCGAATACCGGCTGCAGCACGAGCGCTTCGCCGGCGGCTGGAGCGACGAGATCAGCCGGCTGTGCTTCGAGCGCGGCGATGCGGTCGCCGTGCTGCTGTGGGATCCGCGCCGCGACGCCGTCGTGCTGGTCGAGCAGTTCCGCGTCGGTGCGCTCGGCCGGCCGTATTCGCCGTGGCTGTACGAGATCGTCGCCGGCATCACCGGCCCCGGCGAGACGCGCGAGGAGGTCGCCCGGCGCGAGGCGGTCGAGGAGGCCGGCTGCACGGTCGAGGCGCTGGCCTTCGTCTGCGAATACCTCTGCAGCCCCGGCGGCACTTCGGAGAGCACGGCGCTGTACGTCGGCTGCGTCGACAGCCACGGCGTCGGCGGCATCCACGGTCTTGCGCACGAGCACGAGGACATCCGCGTGTTCGTCGTGCCGCGTGCCGAGGCAATGGCGATGATCGGCGGACGGCTCAATTCGGCCGCCGTGATCATCGCGCTGCAGTGGCTGGCGCTGAACCGCGAGCGGCTCGTCGCCGAGTGGCTGCCGGCCGGCGGCTGAGCGCCGGCGGGCCGTGTCAGGCGCCGGGTCTCATTCCTCGCTCTTGCGCGAGGCGCGCTTGCGGGCGTTCTCGTCGAGCAGCTTCTTGCGGATGCGGATGGTCTTCGGCGTGACCTCGACCAGCTCGTCGTCGTCGATGAATTCGAGCGCCTGTTCGAGCGTCATGCGGATCGGCGGCGTCAGGATGATGTTCTCGTCCGAGCCGGCCGCGCGGATGTTGGTGAGCTGCTTGGCCTTCAGCGGATTGACGACCAGGTCGTTGTCGCGCGAGTGGATGCCGATGATCATCCCCTCGTAGACCTCCTCGCCGTGGCCGATGAACAGGCGCCCGCGCTCCTGCAGGTTGAAGAGCGCGTAGGCGAGCGCCTTGCCGGCGGCATTGGCGATCAGCACGCCGTTGATGCGCGCGCCGAACTCGCCGCGCTTGTACGGTCCGTAGTGATCGAACACGTGGTACATCAGGCCGGTGCCGCTGGTCGTGGTCAGGAATTCGGTCTGGAAGCCGATCAGGCCGCGCGCCGGGATCAGGTAGTCGAGGCGCACGCGCCCCTTGCCGTCCGGCACCATGTCGCGCAGCTCGCCGCCGCGCTCGCCGAGCTTCTCCATCATCCGGCCCTGATGCTGCTCCTCGACATCGACGGTCAGCGTCTCGTACGGCTCCTGCTTCTCGCCGTCGAGCTCGCGGATGATGACCTCGGGGCGCGAGACGCCGAGTTCGTAGCCCTCGCGGCGCATGTTCTCGATCAGGATGCCGAGGTGCAGCTCGCCGCGGCCCGAGACCTTGAATTTGTCCGGGTCCTCGGTGTCCTCGACGCGCAGCGCGACGTTGTGGATCAGCTCGCGCTGCAGGCGCTCGCGGATCTGGCGCGAGGTCACGAACTTGCCTTCCTTGCCCGCGAACGGCGAGTTGTTGACCTGGAAGGTCATGCTGACGGTCGGCTCGTCGACGCTCAGCGGCGTCAGGGCCTCGACCGCGGCCGGATCGCACAGCGTGTCGGAGATGTTGAGCTTCTCCATGCCGGTGAAGGCGATGATGTCGCCGGCCGAAGCCTCCGGGAACTCGACGCGCTCCAGCCCGTGGAAGCCGAGGATCTGCAGCACGCGGCCCTGACGGCGGTTGCCTTCGGCATCGACGACGGTGACGGCGGTGTTGGTGCGCACGCTGCCGCGCTTGATGCGGCCGATGCCGATGACGCCGACGTAGCTGTTGTAGTCGAGCGAGGACACCTGCATCTGGAACGGGCCTTCGAGGTCGACGGCCGGTGGCGACACGTGTTCGATGATGGCCTCGAACAGCGCTGTCATGTCGCCGTCGCGGCACTCGGGGTCGAGGCTCGCGTAGCCGTTCAGCGCCGAGGCGTAGATGACCGGGAAGTCGAGCTGCTCGTCGGTGGCGCCGAGCCGGTCGAAGAGATCGAAGGTCTGGTCGAGCACCCAGCCCGGGCGTGCGCCGGGGCGGTCGATCTTGTTGATGACGACGATCGGCCGGAAGCCCATCGCGAACGCCTTCTGCGTCACGAAGCGCGTCTGCGGCATCGGGCCGTCGACGGCATCGACGAGCAGCAGCACCGAATCGACCATCGACAGCACGCGCTCGACCTCGCCGCCGAAGTCGGCGTGGCCGGGGGTGTCGACGATGTTGATGCGGTAGTCGTTCCAGCGGATCGCGGTGTTCTTGGCCAGGATCGTGATGCCGCGTTCCTTTTCGAGATCATTCGAATCCATCATGCGTTCGGTCGCCTGCGCGCGTTCACCGAGCGTGCCGGACTGCTGCAGGAGCTTGTCGACCAGCGTGGTCTTGCCATGGTCGACATGGGCGATGATGGCGATGTTGCGAAGCTTCTCGATCACGACGGGAACCGGGTGGAGGCAGACGAAAGTGCCAGTATAACCGAGCCATGGCCGCTGCTGCGCTGCATCATGCGAAGCGGATGCGCGACAGCCGGCGGAGGCACCGGAAAGACGGCGAGGGCCTGCGCGTGGAAACAAAAAAGCAAACCCCGCCATCGAGGCGGGGTTCGCAGGATTCGTGTTGTGCTGCGGGAAGCTCAGGCGAGCGGCTTGACCACCGTGGCCTGCGGACCCTTGTTGCCCTGACGCGAATCGAATTCGACCTTCTGGCCTTCGGCGAGCGTACGGAAACCCTTGCCGTCGATGACCGAATAGTGAACGAACACGTCGCCGGTACCGTCCTCGGGCTGGATGAATCCGTAACCCTTGGCCTCGTCAAACCACTTGATCGTTCCCGTGCGCATCTCCAGCTCCCCGCTCAGACGGCCTTCACCGAAGTCGCCTGAGGACCCTTCTGTCCTTCCTTCGATTCGAACTCCACCTTCTGGCCTTCGGCCAGGGTGCGGAAACCCTTGCCTTCGATCGCAGAGTAGTGGACGAACACATCGCCCGTGCCGTCCGACGGAGCGATGAATCCGAAGCCCTTGGCCTCATCGAACCACTTAACCGTACCAGTCTTCATAGAATGCGAAACCTCGGAAAAACCATCTGGCGCGCCGCCGGCAGTCGCGGGTGACGATGCATTTTCAATGGGAGATCGAGAATGGATCGGGACGGGCGGCCTGGGCGGCGCGGTATTCGATCCGGCGACGCTTATCGTTTGCGTCTTGAGGCCGGACCCGAGCTGGACACTACGCCAAAGGCTCAAGGCCTGCAAGCCAATTTCACGATTCGACGATGACCATCCCGCAAGGTTGCCGTGCGCGTGGCAAGCGCCGGTTTTGCTATGCTGCACGGCCGTTTGCCGCCTGCTCCACCCCCCGCCGTGCCCGATCCGCTTCGCGCCCTCGCCGGGCTGCTGCCGCAGTGCCTCGCTGTCGATCGCGAGGATTTCCGCCGTCGGCTCGATCGCCTCGAACGCCGTCGTGACGACGGCCGGGCGCACGAGCGCGGCCTCGCCGAACTGATCACGGCGATGGAAGCCTCGCATGCGCGGCTGCTCGAACGTCGCGCGCGCCTGCCGCTGCCGGTCTTCGACGATGCCCTGCCGGTCAACCAGCGTCGCGAAGACATCGCGGCGCTGATCCGTGCGCACCAGGTCGTCGTCGTCTGCGGCGAGACCGGTTCGGGCAAGACCACGCAGCTGCCGAAGATCTGCCTCGAACTCGGCTTCGGGGCGGCCGGGCTGATCGGTCACACGCAGCCGCGCCGGATCGCCGCACGCTCGGTCGCCGCGCGCATCGCCGACGAACTCGGGGCCGGCGCGGCAGCGGCGGTCGGCTACAAGGTGCGTTTTTCGGATCGCACCGGGCCGCAGGCCGCGATCAAGCTGATGACCGACGGCATCCTGCTCGCCGAAACCCAGGGCGATCCGCTGCTGTCGGCCTACGAGGTGCTGATCGTCGACGAGGCGCACGAGCGCAGCCTCAACATCGATTTCCTGCTCGGCTACCTGAAACGCCTGCTGCCGCGGCGGCCGGATCTGAAGCTCGTCATCACCTCGGCGACCATCGACCCGCAGCGCTTCGCGCGGCATTTCGACGATGCGCCGGTCATCGAGGTATCCGGGCGCACGTATCCGGTCGAACAGCGCTGGCGGCCGCTGATCGGCGAGGACGAGGACGCGCGTGATCGCGACCTGCAGCAGGCGATCCTCGACGCCGTCGACGAGGTCTGGGCCGAGGGGCCGGGCGACGTGCTGGTGTTCCTGTCCGGCGAACGCGAGATCCGCGAGACCGCCGAGGCCTTGCGCAAGCACCATCCACCCGGCGTCGAGATCGTGCCGCTGTACGCGCGGCTGTCGGCCGCCGAGCAGAACCGCGTGTTCGAGGCGCACGGCCGGTCGCGCATCGTGCTGGCGACCAACGTCGCCGAGACCTCGCTGACCGTGCCCGGCATCCGCTACGTGATCGATCCGGGCACGGCGCGCATCTCGCGCTACAGCTATCGCGCCAAGATCCAGCGCCTGCCGGTCGAGAAGATCTCGCAGGCGAGCGCCCGCCAGCGCGCCGGGCGCTGCGGGCGCGTCGAGGCCGGCGTCTGCCTGCGCCTGTATTCGGCCGAGGATTTCGCCGCGCGCCCGGCGTTCACCGATCCGGAGATCCTGCGCACCAACCTCGCCGCCGTGATCCTGCAGATGGCGGCGCTGAACCTCGGGGACCCGGCCGAATTCCCGTTCGTCGAGCCGCCGGATTCGCGGCTGATCCACGACGGCTACAAGCTGCTGCACGAACTGCAGGCGGTCGACGAGCGCCACCGGCTGACCGCGCTCGGGCGCGAACTGGCGAGGCTGCCGATCGACCCGCGGCTCGGGCGCATGATCCTCGCGGCGCGCGACGAGGGCTGTCTTGCCGAGGTGCTGGTGATCGCGGCCGGTCTGGCGATCCAGGACCCGCGCGAGCGCCCGCTCGAAGTGCAGCAGGCTGCCGACCAGCAGCACCGGCGCTTCCGTGACGAGCGGTCCGATTTCCTCGCGCTGCTGCGGCTCTGGGACTGGTGGCAGGCGCAGGGCCGGCGCCTGAGCAAGAGCAAGCTGCGTGAACTCGCGAAGGCCTCCTTCCTTTCCTATGTGCGCATGCGCGAATGGCGTGAGCTGCACGGCCAGCTGGTCGAGGTGCTGGCCACGCTCGGCGCGGTGCAGAACGAACGCGAACCGGCCCCGCCGCCGCCCGAGCCGAACCGGAAGCGCGAGGACGGCGACTCCCTCTGGCCGGCCAACGAAGTCCCTATCCACCGCGCGCTGCTCGCCGGCCTGCTCGGCCACACCGGCCTGCGTCAGCAGGAGGGCAGCGAGTTCCTCGGCGCGCGTGGCCGGCGCTTCCGCATCTGGCCGGGATCGGGCCTGACGAAGAAGCCGCCGCGCTGGCTGATGGCTGCCGAGCTGGTCGAGACCACGCAGGTCTGGGCGCGCACCTGCGCGCGCATCCAGCCGGAATGGCTGGAGACGCTGGCCGCGCACCTGATCAAGCGCGCGTACAGCGAGCCGCACTGGGAGAAGCGCGCCGCGCAGGTGGCGGCGACCGAGCGCGTGACGCTGTACGGCCTGCCGGTCGTCACCGGCCGCAAGGTCAACTACGGGCCGATCGATCCGCCGCTCGCGCGCGAGCTGTTCATCCGCCACGCGCTGGTCAACGGCGAGTTCGACTGCCGCGCGCCGTTCGTCGCCCACAACGCCGCGCTGATCGCCGAAATCGCCCGCATCGAGGACAAGGCGCGCCGGCGCGACGTGCTGGTCGACGAGGAGGCAATCTTCCGCTTCTACGATGCGCGCGTGCCCGAGCGGGTATGGTCGGGGGCGGCCTTCCTGAAGTGGCTGAAGGCCGCCGGGCGTGAGGATCCGCAACTGCTGTTCCTGAGCCGCGAGACGCTGATGGCACACGCGGCCGAGCAGGTCACCGATGCGCGTTTTCCGGATCGGCTCGTGCTCGCCGGCATCGAGTTTCCGCTCGCCTACCGCTTCGAGCCGGGTGCGGCCGACGACGGCGTGACGCTGACCGTGCCGCTCGCCGCGCTCAACCAGGTGCCGGCGGCGCGCTGCGAATGGCTGGTGCCGGGGCTGCTGCCCGAGCGGCTGGCGGCGCTGCTGAAGACATTGCCGAAGGAGCTGCGCCGGCGTGTGGTGCCGGTGCCGGATACCGTCGAAAAGCTGCTGCCCGAACTCGACGCGCACGCCGATGCGGAGGCGCCGCTGCTGCCGGCGCTGGTCGCGGCGCTGCGCCGGCTCACCGCCAGCGAGTTCCCGGAGGATGCCTTCGATCCGGCTGCGATACCGGCGCATCTGGGCATGAACTTCCGCGTCGTCGCGCCCGATGGCGCCGTGCTCGCCGAGGGCCGTGACCTGCGCCGGCTGCGCGCGCAGTTCGGTGATGCGGCGCGCGAGGCCTTCGGCACGCTGGCGAGCGCCTTCCGGGCCGCGGCCGACAAGGCGAGGACACCGCTGCGCGCGCGCGGCGAACCGGTCATTCCGGCATCGCCGGCACCGGCGCCGAAGCCGGCGATGCCGGCCGAGGATCCGGTCGCGCGTCTGGAGCGCGCCGAGGTCCACGACTGGGACTTCGGGGCGCTGGCACAGACCATCGAGTTCGTGCGCAACGGCATCGTGCTGAAGGGCTGGCCGGCGCTGGTCGTCGAAGGCGAGAGACTTGCCGTGCGCGTGCTCGATACCGAAGCGCGCGCGGCGGCCGCCCACCGTCACGGCCTGCACCGGCTGATCAGCCTGCGCCTGCGCGAGCCGGTCAAGTACCTGCGCCGCAACCTGCCGGGGCTCGCGCAGATGGGTTTGCACTACGTGGCGATCGGCACGCAGGAACAGCTGCGCGACGATCTGCTCGCCGCGGCGATCGATCGCGCCTTTCTGGTGCCGGCGCTTGCCGGCGGCGGGCTGCCGCGCGATCGGGCGGGCTTCGAGGCCATGCTGGAGCGCGGCCGGGCGCAGTTCGTCGGCTGCGCGAACGAGGTCTGCGCGCAGGTCGGGCAGGCGCTCGCGAGCTTCCACGCCGTGCGCCGGCGCATCAGCGGCCAGGTGCCGCTCGCGTGGATGGAAGCGGCGAAGGACATGCACGAGCAGCTCGACGCGCTGGTCTACCCCGGCTTCGTCAGCGCGACGCCGCCCGAATGGCTGCGCCGGCTGCCGGTATACCTGAAGGCGCTGGAGCTGCGCGTCGAGCGTCTCGGCGGCCGGCTGGAGCAGGACCGCCAGCGCAGCGCCGAGGTGCAGCGGCTGTGGCGCTGGTATCTGCAGCGGCGCGCCCAGCTCGCGCGCCGCGGTGCCGACGACCCGGAGCTCGAACGCTACCGCTGGATGCTGGAGGAACTGCGCGTGTCGCTGTTCGCGCAGGAGCTGAAGACGCTGTTTCCGGTGTCGGTGAAGCGCATCGAGGAGCAGGGCGCGAAGGTCCGCGTCTGAGCCCCGCCGCTCACGGCCGCCACAGCACGCCCGGGCCGATGTCGGCGAGCCGCGCGCAGCCGGTCAGCGCCATCGCCACTTCGAGTTCCTCGCGCAGCATCTTCAGCACGTGCGCGACGCCGAGCGCACCGGCGGCGGCGAGGCCGTGCAGATAGGGGCGGCCGATCAGCACGGCGCTGGCGCCGAGCGCGAGCGCCTTCAGCACGTCGGTACCGCGGCGGATGCCGCCGTCGACGAGGATCGGCACGCGCCCGGCGACGCGCTCGGCAATCACCGGCAGCGCCTCGGCGCTGGCCGGCAAGGTATCGAGCACGCGCCCGCCGTGGTTCGAGACGATCAGGCCGGCGACGCCGCGTTCGATCGCGAGCGCGGCATCTTCGGGGCTGACGATGCCTTTGAGGATCACCGGCAGGCGGGTCTGGTCGAGCAGCCAGTCGAGTTCGCGCCAGGTCGGTGCCGTGCGCATGATGCCGTCGAACACGAGGCTGGCCTGCGCGCTGCCGGGCGCGAATGGCGTCTGGCCGTGGCGCAGGTTGGCGGCGCTGACCCCGGGCGGCAGCCGGAAGCCGGCGCGGCGTTCGCGGTTGCGGATGCCGGCGAGCGGCGCATCGACGGTGACCACCAGCGCCGAATAACCGGCGGCCTCGGCGCGCTGCACGAGTTCAACACTCGCCGCGCGTTCGGGCTGGCAGTAGAGCTGGAACCACAGCGGCGGCGCATCGGGCAGCGCCGCGACCGCTTCGAGCTCGACGCTCGCGAGCGTGCTCAGCACGAAGCCGGCCCCGAGTGCTGCCGCGGCGCGCGCCGCGGCCAGTTCGCCGTCCGGGTGCGCGAGCCGCTGGTAGGCGACCGGTGCCAGCAGCACCGGATGTTCGAGCCGGCTGCCGAACAGCGTCAGCGCCGTGTCGCCGCCGGCCACGTCGGCGAGCACGCGTCCGTGCAGCCGCAGCCGCTCCCAGGCCTCGCGGTTCCAGCGCGCACTGAGTTCGTCCCCGGCTGCGCCGTCGAGATAGGCCCAGATCGCCGGATCGAGCCGTTCGCGGGCGTATGTGGCGTAGTCGGGGACGGCGGCGATGGCGTCGGGGATGCGGGTCAGCAGCGGCGGGCGGGACATCGGCGGGGCTCGGCGGCAGGCAGATGAAAACGCATTCTAATCGGGAATGAGTCGCATCTGTCGCCTGCCGGGCACGC
>NZ_DAOLKE010000018.1:12849-23218 GCF_035331805.1 Plasticicumulans sp.
GATGAAAACGCATTCTAATCGGGAATGAGTCGCATCTGTCGCCTGCCGGGCACGCGATCGGCAGATCCGCATTGCGCAGGGCCCGGCAGTCAGGATGTCCGGACTCCGGAGCGGCCGGAACCCGGGGGCTCGGCCGTCAGCGGGCTGCGCCGGGCACGGATGGCGGCCGCCGGCATCGTGCCGGCAAGGTTGCCGGAGGGTGGGGCGCGAAGCCGCGGCCGCCGGTGCAGCGGGGCGCTGCGCCCGGACGGCGGCTGCGCATCAGGCGCCGTCGTCGCTGACCACGCGGTTGCGGCCGCCGGACTTGGCGCGGTACAGACGGCGGTCGATGCGGGTGAGGAAGTCGGCCGGGTCATCGAGGCGGTCGGGCCGGATGGCACCGCAGCCGATGCTGACCGTCACCGGCAGGCGCAGGCCGTCGTCGGTGGCGCGGTACTGGCCTTGCAGCCGCGCGGCGATGCCCTCGCGCAGCTTGTCGACGACGCAGTGCACGCCGGCGGCTTCGGTTTCCGGCAGCAGCAGCGCGAATTCCTCGCCGCCGACCCGCGCGATCAGGTCGCCGGGGCGGCGCATGGCTTCGCGCCCGAGCGCGGCGATGCGGCGCAGGCAGTCATCGCCGGCGCCGTGGCCGCAGCGGTCGTTGAACAGCTTGAAGTGATCGGCATCGATCAGCGCCAGCCCGAGCGGACAGCCGGTGCGCAGCGCCCGCCGCCATTCGCGGTGGTAGTGCTGGTCGAAGCAGCGGCGGTTGGCGATGCCGGTCAGGCCGTCCATCAGCGCCAGCTGCTGCAGCAGCTGCGTCTGGCGCCGCAGGGTCACGTGGGTGCGCAGCCGGGCACGCACCACCGGCAGTGCGAACGGCCGCATGATGTAGTCGACCGCGCCGAGGCTGAAGCCCTTGATCTGCGACTCGACGTCATCGACGCCGGTCATGAAGATCAGCGGCAGCTCGCGGCCGAATTCGGTGTCCTTCAGGCGCCGGCAGACCTCGAAGCCATCGACCTCGGGCATGTCGACATCGAGGATCACCAGATCCAGCCGCGGGCTGTGGCCCACGATCTCGACCACCTCCCGCCAGTGCTTGGCGAACAGCAGTTCGAACTCGTCGCCGAGCCCTTCGGCCAGCAGCACGTGGTTGAACGGGTCATCGTCGATGACCAGGATGTGCGGCATCTCGGGGCTGCTCATGGTTCAGCGTCCGGCGGCCGGCGTCGTGGCGTGGCGGCACAGCCAGTCGCAGGCTGCGGCCTCGGGCAGCGGTGGCGAGAAGCGGTAACCCTGCACCGCATCGCAGCCGTGCTCGATCAGGAAATCGAGCTGCTCGCTGGTTTCGACGCCTTCGGCGAGCACCGACAGGCCGAGGTTGTGCGCGAGCGCGATGACTGCGGCGGTGATCTGCATGTCGGCCGGATCGTGCGGGATGTCGAGCACGAAGCTGCGGTCGATCTTCAGCGTGTTGATCGGGAAGCGCTTCAGGTAGGCGAGCGAGGAATAGCCGGTGCCGAAGTCGTCGATCGCGAGGCTGACGCCGAGCCGGCGCAGGGCTTCGAGCTGCTGGGCGACCGTGTCCGGGTTTTCCATCAGCGCGCTCTCGGTCAGTTCGAGTTCGAGATACCGCCCCGGCACGCCGGTCTCGTCGAGGATGGCCGCGAGCTGCGGCGCCAGCGCGTGCAGGCGCAGCTGCCGGGCCGACAGGTTCACGGCCATCGAGTGGATCGGCACGCCATCGGCCAGCCAGCGGCGCAGGCAGCGGCAGGCCTCGCGCAGCACCCATTCGCCGAGCGGCACGATCAGCCCGGTTTCCTCGGCGAGCGGGATGAAGTCGGACGGCGGCACCATCTTGCCGTCCGGCCGCCGCCAGCGCACCAGCGCCTCGACACCAAGTGCGGCCGGTTCGCCGAGCATGATCTGCGGCTGGTAGTACAGCACCAGCTCCCCGCGTTCGAGCGCACGGCGCAGGCGCGCCTCCAGCACCAGGCGCTCCTCGACGGCGCGCGTCATCGCCTCCAGATAGAAGCGCGCATTGCCGCGACCGTCCTCCTTGGCGCGATACAGCGCAGTGTCGGCACGCTGGATCAGCGCTCCGGCCTCGGCCCCGTCGGCCGGGTACAGGCTGATGCCGACGCTGGCACCGATCCAGACCTCGTGGCCGCCGCCGAGCAGGAAGGGCTGCTGCAGGGCTTCGATCAGCGTTTGCGCGACGCCGGCGGCACGCTCGGGCTCGGTGACCTCCTCAAGCACGACCACGAACTCGTCGCCGCCGAGGCGCGCGAGCAGGTCGGACTGGCGCAGCCGTTCGCGCAGCCGGCCGGCCGCCCGCACCAGCAGCTCGTCTCCGGCGGTGTGACCGAAGCTGTCATTGACCAGCTTGAAGCGGTCGAGATCGAGAAACAGCACCGCCAGGCCGCCTCCGCTGCGCGCGGCGCGGCGCAGCGCCTGGTCGAGTTCGGCGATCAGCAGCAGCCGGTTCGGCAGTCCGGTCAGCGCGTCGTGGTGCGCGAGGTGTTCGAGATCGTGGGCGTTGCGGACCGCCGTGATGTCGGAGAACACGCCGACATAGCGGATGATCGTCTGGTCGGCATCGCGCACGGCGTTGATCGTCAGCCACTGCAGATAGGGTTCACCGCTGCGCCGGCGATTGCGGATCTCGCCCTGCCAGTGCCCGCTCTGCTGCAGCGCGCGCCAGAAATCCAGATAGAACGCCCGGCCCTCGTAGCCGGACTGCAGCATGCGCATGTTGCGGCCGAGGACTTCGCCTTCCGCATAACCGGTGATGTTCGAGAATGCCGGGTTGACGGCGACCACCGTGCCCTCGGGGTCGCAGACGACGATGCCGTCCTGCGTGCTCGAATAGACCATCGCCGCCTGGCGCAGACCGGCTTCGTTGCGCCGGCGCTCGGCAATCTCGGCCTCCAGCGCCTGCTTGGCGAGGCGCAGGTCGTGCGTGACGCGCTCGTTCTCGGCCAGCGTCGCCTCGAGCTCGAGCGTGCGCTCGCGCACGTGATCTTCGAGCAGCGCGGCCGTGTGATACAGCGTGAAGCCGGACTCGGCGCTCTCCAGGCTGGTCGTCGATTTCTCGGCGCGCCGGATCAGCGCCGTCACCACCTTGCGCAGTCGCAGGACTTCCGCCTGCAGGGCCTCGGGGTCGTCCGGCAGGGGCAGGAGTTCATTCATCACCGGACCTGCCGATCGCGACGCCGGTCAGCGTGTGATTGACATGCACGCCGGCGTACTGCTCGCCGTAGGTGCTGAACCCGACCATGCGATAGCGCCGGAAGCGTTCGCCGAGCGCAGCCTCGCAGTGCTTGCGCCGGGCTTCGAGCCGGCGCAGCACGCAATCGAAGCTGATGACCAGATCCGGTTCGCCGATCCCGGCGCGGATGCTGTCCATCGACGAGTCGAGGTGAGCGACCATGTCGCGGGCCTGCGCGACGCGCAGCACCAGCCCGAGTTCGATCGCACAGAAGAAGGTCAGGCTGCCGTCGGCGTGGGCCTCGCGGATCGAGCGCACGTAATCGGTGCCGTCGATGACCACGACCACCGGTGCGGCCGCGAAGGTCTCGGGGGCAAGCTCCGCCACCGGCACGCCGATCAGGCGGGCATATTCCTGCGCCGCCGGCAGGCCGTTCAGCTCGAACACCCGCCGGCGCTTCGGATCGGCCTCGGTGACCACCAGGCGTTCCTTGTCGTGGGTGAAGTGCTGGGTCTTGAACACCCGGCTGCGCCGGCGCGTGCTGACCAGTGCCAGCACGGCGCTGCGGGTGTGGAAGGCGCCATCGTGATAGACCCAGCTGCGGCCGAAGTGCAGACCGTCACCGGCCGAGCCGCCGACCAGCGGTGTGCGCCCGAGTGCGCGCTGCAGCGCATAGGCGACCGGTTCCTCGCGCTGCGCGAGGCCATCGACCAGCAGCAGGGCGAAGCGCTCCTGCCCGTCCGTCACCGCCGGCATCTGCGCGAGCAGGGCATCGACACAGTGCTGGCCGGCATCGAGGCTGACGTCGTCCAGACCGTCGAGCCGGGCGGTCGCCACCGTGAATTCTGCCGCCGGCAGGCTGAAGCCGGTGATGCCGCCGGTCTGGTAGCCGCTGGCGCCGAGTTCCCCGGCGGTCGTGCAGCCGATCATCGGCACGTCACCGAAATGATGCTGCAGGGCTTCGGCCAGCACCGGACGCGGATAGGCGGTCGAACAGAACACCACGACCAGCGCCGCATCGGGCTGACTGATCTGGGCATGCAGTTCGCGCACGGCCAGGCCGACCTCGCACGCCTGCGTGTGGCCGGTCAGGATGCGGGCGGAAGCGGATTCCATCGATGACTCCTCGGCGGTATTCACATGGCGGGGTCCTTCCTGCGCTTTCTGGTTTGCACCGGATTCCGGGCTGCTCCGGCGGGCGGCATTACAGGCCATTGGGGTTTTCCGGAAGGAATGTCGGAATTGCCGTAGCGACATTGATTGCTATTGCATTTGCATCATTTCGGTTTCTGAAGCGTTCCGGGTGCAGCAGCCCATCCGCCTGTCCATGTCAGAAGCGGGCCTGCAGGGCCTCGTCGCGAGGTCTGTACCGATACAGATTCCTGCAGGACGTACTGAGGCAACTGCTTGAACAGTATGCACTGAGCACGGCAATAATGGACAGAAGCTTGTGGTCATGGCCTTTGCAGCGGCGTTCATGGTCTGGATTGTGCGGTGCAAAATCGACAAGTCTTCGTGACGGCACGGTTGTCGGCGTAGGTGTCGGCGGTGGTGGTCGCGGCCGTTGAAGCGCGGAATTCCTCCGTAAGCAAGCCATATGCCATTGCCGTCAAGCACGGTTGAGCCGGTCTGCCTGCGCAATCATTGCAAGCCTTGCATATCGGCCCAGGTTCAATGGAATTAAGCGTTTGCTCTCGTTTCAGCAGGCAGTTTCACCAGCGGCCACATTTTTGCGGTGCGTCAATTAGCGCAGGCGAAGCGGTGCGTGCCGGGGGCAATTCGCGGTTTGCAACGCTCCTGCGCCCATGCCGGAACACATCGTGCGTCAGTCGTTGCAGTTCTGTACCGCTACGCTGTGACGGATCGAATCCTCCCCGGACCTGCACCCCGAATGTCTCCGCTCCCTGGCTGTCGCCGTCTCATCGTCTTGTGCTGGCTGTGTGTATGTGCAGGGCTCGCCTCGTGGCCCCCCGGGGCCGTGGCTGAACTTCCTGCGGTGCAGGTCCTGAGCGGCCGGCTCGAAGCCGGGCAGAGCGTGCTGTTTGCACTGCCGGGACTGAGGGCCGGCACGCAGCTGAGGTTTCGGGCCGAGGGCCTCGACGGCAGTCTCGATCCGCTGCTCGCGGTGCTGAAGCCGGGGCTTGATCTCGAGCGGGCGCGCATCGACTACCGCGAGCGCTACCAGCGCTTGCGTGCCGGGCGCACCGAGGACCCGGCAGCCTACGCGGCGCTGCTCGACGAGTACGTGCTCGCGCAGGCCGACGACAGCGCCGGCGGTTATGCGGCCGATCTGGAGTTCACGGTGCCGGCCGATGGCGACTACCGGCTGCTGCTGAGCGCAAGTCCGCTGCGCCCGGGCTTCGGCGGCTACCGGCTGACGATCGCCGGCGAGGAGGAAATCGCGGCGGTCAGCGTCCTGGCCGGTGTCTGGGGCGGCGATGCGCGCGTGCAGGCAACCGGACTCGCCTTCACCGGCGACGAACCCTGGCGCTATGTCGAGCTGCGGCCGGTGCAGGCCGGCGAGACGCTGCAGGTGCGGCTCGAAGCCGTCGACGGGGCGCCGCTGCCACCGCAACTGCTGCTGCTCGACTACGGCGACAAACCGCTCGCCACCGCCAGCACCAGCACCGCTGCGCCGGCGCGACTGACGCTGACGCATGAGTTTCGCAGCGCCGACCCGGCACCGCGCCTGCGCGTCGCGCGTCCCGATGGCGCGAGCGGCGCGCAGTACCGGCTGCTGCTCGGCATCGACACCGCCGCGTTCGGCGACGGTCCGGTCGAGCCGCTCGGCCGGCCGTTGCTGCAGGTGCCGATCGAGGTGCAGGTCGGCGTGCGCATGGACCAGATCACCGGCGTCGACCAGCGTGGCGAGAACTTCGGTGCCGTCGCCTCGCTGCGCATGGACTGGACCGACCCGGCACTGGCCTTCAATCCCGAGTCCTGCGGCTGCCGTCTGAAGACCTTCGGCGGCGACGCCTTCGCGCAGTACGTGCAGCAGCACGGCGCGCTGTGGCCGGAGTTCGTCGTGTTCAACCAGCAGGGCAACCGCTGGGCGCAGAAGCGCCTCGTCGTGCTGCGCCCGGACGGTTCCGCACAGTATTACGAGCGCTTCTCGACGACGCTGCAGGCACCGGATTTCGATTTCCGGCGTTTTCCGTTCGATACGCAGCGGTTTTTCATCCGCGTCGAACTGATCGCGCCGGAGTGGAAATTCCGTTTCGTCGAACTGCCCGGCTACAGCGGTCTCGGCCGCCAGCTTGGCGAGGAGGAATGGGTCACGACCGGTTTCGACACCCGCATCAGCAGCGAGACCGAAACCACCGGCCTGCCGGTATCGCGGTTTTCCTACGGCTTCACGGCCGAGCGGCACCTGAATTACTACGCGTACCGGATCTTCCTGCCGGTGCTGGTGATCATCGTCATCGCCTGGGTGACGCTGTTCCTGCGCGACTACGGCAAGCGCGTCGAGGTCGCCGGCGGCAACCTGCTGTTGTTCATCGCCTTCAACTTCACGATCTCCAGCGACCTGCCACGGCTCGGCTACCTGAGCTTCCTCGATACGCTGCTGCTCAGCGCCTTCGTCGTCACCGGCTGCATGTTCGTGCTCGCCGTGTACATGCGCAGGCTGGAGGCCGGCGGGGCCAGCGCTGTGCTGCAGCGTATCGACGGCTGGGTGATCTGGCTGTATCCGCTGGCATACGTGCTCGGCATCGGCGCGATCGTGGCGTTCTACCGCTGAGCCGGATGCGGAGGCGGCGGTGCCGCCGGTCGGCTAGTCGTCGTAGCCGTGCTTCGCGAACCAGGCCGCAAGCCGCGGGCTGTGTGCGGCGCTGTCGCGAACCAGCGTCCTGCGCGTGGCGGCCGGAAGCGCGCCGAGGCGGGCGGTGACTTCGGCGGCGGCGGCGTTCAGGGCTTCGACGACATGGCGGCGATCCGCGTCCTTCAGGGCCTTCACGGCTTCCGGACGTGCGGCGTGCAGGGCGGCATCGAGTTGCGCGAGCGCGGCGCGGGCGGCGGCGAGCAGTTGCGGATCAACCGGTTTCTGCTGCTGCAGATAGGCCGGTGTCTGCGCGTTCATGCCTTGCGCGGCGGCCTGTGCCCCGCGGCCGGGGGCGGGATGGGGCACCTGGAAGGTCGGGACCGGCATCGTGGCGATGACCTCCGCATTGGCATGACCACGTCCCGGATCATCCGGCGGCGGGAGGCCCGGGACGGTGGGGTGACCGGCCGAAACCCGGAAACGGCCGAGTTATAGCATTCAGGCAGGATGCAGGAATGATCAATCCGGGCAGGGGGCGGGCGAAGGTGCTGACAGATGCGCCGCCACCCGGAAAGGTACGGGTGGCATCACCGATCCTGCAGTTTTGCCCTGCCGCGTGCAGTGCCGGGTCTCAGGCAGCCATTGCCTGCATGCCGGAATGACCGGAGTTCGCCCGATAACGGCGACGGGCGGCCATGACGACACCGAGACCGAGCAGCAGCATCGACGAAGGGGCAGAAACGACCGTGGAAACGCGGACGTTGTCGATACCGTAGGATTCGTCGGACAAGCCGCTGTTACTCGCCGTTGCGAAGCTCAGATTGAGATTCGGTGCGAGATCGGAAAAGGTCAGCGTGATGTGGAAGATCCTGTCGGTGGCAAGATTGTTCCATTGAGGGTTGCCACCATACTGGCCGGAGCTGACCGGAGTGTACGTGGCTCCTGTCAGGGTGTTGCTGTACGGGTAGCTGGCGTATTCGTAACTGAGGGAAGCGTACTGGGTGCCATTGGCCGTGACGTTGACAATGTCCGGCGACCAGTAAGGATTCACCGCGCCCGGGCTGGCCTGGGTGCCGGTGTAGTGTCGATCCCAGGTGTCGAACAGATAGAGATCAAATTCGACCGTCACGGAGGAATGGCTGTCGAGACCGGTCAGCGACAGCGTGGAGCCAGTACCGGTGCCCGTGCCGGCAAATCGTCCAAGAACGGAATTCGGGGTGGCCTGGGTCGTCGTGTATGTCGTGTAATTCGACCACTTGCCGTCGCTGGGACCCGAGAAGTCATTGAAATAGGAAACGGCGGCAGGAGCCGATCCGGAAGCTGTGAGCAGGAGTGCGGCCGAAAGGCCCTTGAGCAGTGAATTCTTGTCCATGTTTCCCTTCCGATGATGCTTTCGGCAGCGCGCTACCCCCTGCCGTACCAGGGCGGTACCTGAATCTCGCACGCTGCTCCAGGCAGCGTGCCCGCTCGGACCATCCCCACCAGGCGCTGCTGTTCGGCAGTGGGGCAGAAGGCTTGCAGGATCGTGGCTGCGTCGGTTGGCTCCGACGGGGGCGCTCGATCCGCAGCGCGGGCAAAGCATCCAGTTTTTGACTGGCGCGAGGTTAGCGTCTGGGGTCGGTCACGTAAAGGATGGCAACAGCCGGAACGCACGGGCCGCAGGCCTCATGCCGGCCGGGCATCCCGTCTGCGCCGCCTGCCGCGCGCTCGGTGGCCGGGGGCAAAGCGGCATGGATCATGGCGACCGGGGCTGCGGGTTTCCGGATTTCCGTCGTTGCAGCCCTGAGTCCGGTTGCGCAGCACTGCATTTCGAAATGGTTCCTGAATAACGAAATATTCATGAACCGGATGAAAGATGATACGTCCGCTGCGCGGCGGGTCCCCGGCTCGCCGGCATCCGGATGCGTCCGGCAAAACGTGTCTGATGAATCAGGCACGTATCGCGACCGGCGGATGATTCGAACGGCGGCTGTCAGGGATTTGCGCCCATGCCTGTGAGCGGTCGCCGGCGATCGGGCCAGGGCGCCGGATGCAGGCCGGTCTCGCTGGATGTGTGCAGGTGGGGCGGCACGGGCCGGATCGTCCTGTGTGGCCCGGCCGCGCCGGAGGCATCACGGTTGTGGCGCCCTGGTCTGGTTCAGTGAATGTGAACCATTGTGCCGATGGGGGTTCGTTCGCTTCAGGCAGCGCGGTTCCGGTTTCAGGACCGCCGGCCGGCGGTCGCCAGCCACAGGCCGGTGGCGATCAGTGCGATGCCCGCCCAGTGGTAGGCGTACAGGCGCTCATCGAGCAGCAGCCAGGACAGCAGCGCGCCGAAGGCCGGCATCAGGTGCAGGAACTGGCCGCAGCGGTTCGGGCCGAGTTCGGCGACGGCGCGGTTCCAGAAGATGTAGGCGAGCACCGACGGGAAGATCGCGACGTAGGCGATGCTCGCGAGCGTCACGGAATTGATTGCCAGTACATGCCCGGCAACCAGCCGGTCCCACAGGTAGATCGGGATCAGCGCCAGCAGTCCGGTCAGCATCGTCGCGGCCAGGAACGCGAGCGGCGGCAGGCCGGCCGGCCGCCAGCGCAGGCAGACCGAATACAGCGCCCAGCTGACCACGGCCGCGAACACCCAGGCATCGCCCAAGTTCAGCGCCAGTTGCGCGAGCACGTGCCAGTCGCCGCGGGTGACGATGACGGCAACCCCCGACAGCGACACGACCACGCCGAGCGCCTGGCGCGGCGTCGGGCGCTGGCCGAGCAGCAGGAAGGACAGCAGCACGATCAGCACCGGCGCCGTCGACACCATCAGCACGGCATTGGTGGCCGTGGTGTCGCGCAGGCCGAGGTAGACGAAGCTGTTGAAGTTGGTGATGCCGAGCACGCCGAGCAGCGTCAGCGAACGCCAGTGCCCGAGCAGCAGGCCGCGGTGGGCACGCAGTTGCGGCCAGGCGAGCGGCAGCACCAGCAGCAGCGCAATGGCCCAGCGCCAGAACGACAGCGCCAGCGCCGGAATCTCGCCGTGCACGGCGCGCCCGAGCACGAAGTTGCCGGACCAGAACAGCGTGGTCAGTACCAGCAGCAGATACGGGGACACGGCGGCGGCGGGCATGGCCGGGCTCCGGCGGCAGGTTCACGGACTCGGGGACAACATCGCCCGCCGGGCGTGGCCGCCGGGCGGGCGATGGAAGGGCGGCCGCGATGCGGCCGGCTCGCTTCAGTTGCGGGCGACGCGGCGGCTGGCGGTCACGGTCTTGGCCGCCGGCGCTGCCGCCGGCTTCTTCGCCGCCGGCGCCTTGCCGGCGGCAACGGTCCGGGCTGCAGGCTTTGCGGCCGGGCTGGAGGTGGTGGTGACGCGGGCTGCAGGTTTCGCGGCCGGGCTTGCCGAGCTGGGTGGCGGCGGTCTCGCGCGTCTCGTCGAGCACGCGGAT
>NZ_DAOLKE010000019.1:0-23017 GCF_035331805.1 Plasticicumulans sp.
GCACCGCGCGCTGGCGGTCGGCGCCGGTGCCGCGTTCGAGGATGGTGCCCAGGTGGCGGATCTCGGCCTCGCAGCCGAAGTGCGCGGCATCCTCGGCAACGAGCGCCTGCAGCTCGGCGAGCAGCTCCGGGAACGGCACGATGCAGCCGCGGCCGAAGTCGACCAGCCCTTCGGCGAGGCCGTAGCGCTGCGCGCGCCAGCGGTTCTCGTCGATCAGCATGCGCTTGTAGACGCGCCAGCGCTGGTTGTCGCGCCGCAGCCGCCAGAGCCGGCGCAGCAGGCAGCGGGTCAGTGCCGCCAGCGCCAGCGCATCGTCGAGGCGCGGGCAGACATCGGTGATGCGCATCTCCAGCGTCGGGAAGCGCGCCGACGGCCGCAGGTCCCACCAGAGCTTGGTCGCATCCTCGATCAGGCCGGCACCGACCAGCACGCGCACGTGGCGCGCGTACTCGCCCCAGCTCGCGAACGCCGGCGGCAGGCCGGTGCGCGGCATCTCGTTGAAGACGCTGACGCGGTACGAACAGAGCCCGGTGTCCTCGCCGCGCCAGAACGGCGATGAGGTGCTGAGCGCGAGCAGGTGCGGCAGGAAGTACGCGAACTGGCCCATCAGGTCGATGCGCAGGTCATCGTCGGGCAGGCCGACGTGCACGTGCATGCCGCAGATCAGCAGCCGCCGGCCGACACCCTGCAGGTCCTCGGCGATGGCGCGATAGCGGGCGCGGTCGGTCGGCTGCTGGTCGTGCCAGCGCGCGAACGGGTGCGTGGAGGCCGCGATCGGGGCGCAGCCGTGCTGCGCGGCAACCTCGGCGAGCGTCGTGCGCAGCTCCGCCAGATCGGCGCGCGCCTCGGCGAGGCTCGTGCAGGTGCGCGTGCCGACCTCGATCTGGCCGCGCAGGAACTCCGGCGTCACGCGGTCGCCGAGACGGCGGTTGCAGGCATCGAGCAGGCCCGGCGGCAGCTCGCGCGCCAGATCGCGGCTGGCGCGCTCGACGAGGAAGTATTCCTCCTCGATGCCGAGCGTGAACGGCGGTTGCGGGCCGCCCGGCATCAGTGGAACTCCGCGCGCGCGAGTTCCGGACGCGCGAGCAGCGGCGCCAGCGCATCGCCGAGCACGTCGGCCCAGTGCGCACAGCCGGCCGGATCGCCGAGCAGGTCCTGACGCAGCTCGATCAGCACGTGCGGCAGGCCGGCGGCGGCGGCGTGGGTCTCGACCGTGTAGCTCGAATCGCGCCCCGAATACGGTTCGTTGTCACCGACGCAGACGCCCTGCGCGCGCAGGGTCTCGATCAGCGGCACGGCCAGACGCGGGTCGTGGTTCCACAGCACGCCGATCTGCCAGGGCCGCGCGCCGCCGGCGCAGTTCAGGCAGGGCGTGAAGCTGTGCACGGCGACGACGACCGGCACGCGGCCGTCGCTGCGCATCTGCGCGATGCGCGCGGTGATGACCTGGTGATACGGCCAGAAGCAGGCATCGAGCCGCGCGAGCACCGCCGCCTCGTCCAGCCCCCGGTTGCCGGGCACGACGGTGCCGTCGCTGATTTCCGGGATCGAGGTCGGGTCGCCCGGCGCGCGGTTGCAGTCGATGACCAGCCGCGAAAAGCCCGACAGCACCGCCGCGGCATCGAAGCGCCCGGCCAGATGCGCGCTGACCAGCGCCGCACCGGGGTCCCAGCCGATGTGGCGCGTCAGTTCCGCCGCCGGCAGGCCGAGTCCGGCAAGCGCAGCCGGCACGGCGTGGCTGGCGTGATCACAGAGCAGCAGCAGCGGCGAGTGCGCGCCGGGATTCAGCACGCTGACCGGCAGCGGATCATCGGAACTCAGCAGGCGGGACAGGGATACGGTCATCGCGGACATTCCCGAAGGCCCTGAAGGACAGGGCGACAGCGCAAGGTTCACAGCCAGCGTAGTGAACCCTGCCCGCAGCGCCCGGTTCCGTGGCCCGACCACCCGGCGCCATTCAACGTCATTGCCCGCCATTCAACGGCCGGTAATCACCGGCGTGCGGGCGCGCTTCTACAGTTGCCGGCGACGACGGCCTGCGCATTCCGGTTCGCCGCGCGCCGTCGTCGCGCCGCATCACCACCCGGAGATAACCACATGAACCGATCCGCCTGCATCGTGCGCAGCCTCGCGCTGTCCGCCGCCCTCGCCGCCGCCGGCTGCGCGAGCGTCCAGCCGCCCGAAACCCCGGACTACCTGAAGCCGCCGGCCGACCAGAGCGCCTACCTGATGACCCGCGGCAGCGGCGATTACCTGTACGAATGCCGCGCGACCCCGGGCGCCCCGAAGGGCCACGCCTGGCAGTTCAAGGCCACCGAGGCGACGCTGAGCGACGCCGACGGCAAGCCGGTCGGCAGGATCGGCGCCGGTCCGCTGTGGACGGCCGCCGACGGCAGCCGCTTCACCGGCGTGCCGCAGGCCCGCAAGCCGGTCGAACAGGACAAGGCCGTGCCGTGGCTGCTGCTCGGCACGAAGGACAACAGCGGGGATGGCGTGTTCGGCCGCACGAAGAGCGTGCAGCGCGTCGACACCGAAGGCGGCCTGTTCCCGAACGCGCCGTGTACGCGCAGGCAGGCCGGCCAGATCGCGCGCGTGCCGTACAAGGCGACGTATTACTACTACCGCTGAACCTCCTCGTGGCCGGCGCAGTGGCGGCGGTGTGCCGCGGACCGCCGCGCCGGCGCATCTTGTCGTCAGCGGAAAATCCCTTTCATGCATTGCCGGCACCGACCCGCGGGGGCAGAGAGGAAAATGTTTGAAAAAAATCGTCTCCGCCGGGAAAAATTTTCCGAATTCCCGGCGGGATTTCCTCATTGTGCGGAAACCTTTTGCGGGAATCGCACCGGTCCCAAGGCAAACGCATCTTCTCGTCATGCGAAAAGTCAAGCAGAAGCGTGATAGCAGCTTCCCTGTAAGTTTCTGAAAACTTCGGTCCGGCGAGGTCTGGATTCCGACCAGACTTCACCAGAAACGCCTACCTCTCAGCGGCTGTTTCGCATTGCAAGAAGATGTGTTTGTCCTGCACCAGTCCTGCCGCGGACCACGGAAGCCGCAGCGGGCGGCAAGGCCATACTGTTCGAGGCCGCCCGATGACATACTCGCCGAAGAACAGCAGTTTCGGAGGCGACGATGTCGAGTCAGGACAGCCAGCGACGGACCGCGGCAATCTTCTGGAGTTTGCTGATCGGCGGGCTGGCCCTGCGGCTGATCTTCTTTGCCGGCCCGATCGGTTCTGACGATTCCAACTATTATATGTATTCCGAACAGCTGCTGAACGGCCGACTCGAAGGGTCCGCCCACCATCATGCTTCCCGGATGCTGTTCATGCTGCTGCTCGGCATTCCGACCGTGCTGAGCCACAGCCTGTATACCGGCTGCATGCTGTCGATTGCGGTGTCGATCGCCGGGGGCCTGCTCGTCTACGCATTCATGCGCCGCCACGCCTCAATGAACGCGGCGCTCGTGGCCTTCGGCATGGTCATGCTCTCGGGCACCAGCATCCTGTATGCGAGCGTGTTCGTACCGGACAATCTCACCGCCGTGCTGATGCCGGGCGCGGCGATGGCCATCTTCCACGCGATCGAAACCCCGCGGCGACGCGGCGTGTGGCTGATCGGCGCCGGCGTGCTGACCGGACTCGCCTATTCCTCGAAGGACACGGCGCTGCTGATGCTGCCGCCGCTCGTGCTGTGGATCCTGATCGGCATGCGTGACGTCGGCCTGCTGCGCCGGCTGCAGGCTGCCGCGCTGTACGGACTCGCGATGCTCGCGGTCTACCTCGCCGAAAGTGCAGCGTACTGGTGGGTCGCCGACGACTTCTTCTATCGCAGCCACGCACTGACCCAGGTCCACAACCGGACCATCGAGGCGTCCGCCGGAGCGCTCGAATTCGCCAAGGCCGGATACTGGGCGCTGCTGACGCTGCTCGTGGACTGGGCGCGCAACGGTCCGATGCTGGTCCTCGGCGCGCTCGGCGCACTCGGCGTGCTGCTCTGGAACCGGCCTCTCGCCGGTTTCGTGCTGACCGGCTTATTCGTGACGCTGTACCTGATCGTCGGCTCGTCGAGCCTCACGCGTCTGGTCCACCTGCCGATCCAGGACCGCTATCTGCTGCCGTGCATTCCATTCGCAGCCATCGCCCTCGGTCTGGCGCTTGATGCCGTCGGCCGACGCTGGCCGGGCCGGTTCGACATCACCGGCGCAGCGACCATACCCCTGCTGATCGCGCTGCTTGCGACCGGCGTGAAGTCCGCGGCAGCCGAGGCCGGGTCGATCACCTTCGCCGACTATTACCGCAATGCGGCCGACGCCATCCGCATCCTGTCCGCGAACGGCCGCCCGATCCACGTGGACAGTGTGCTGCACCATCACCTGCGCCACATGCTGCCGCCCGAACTGCACCGGCAACTCGTTGTGTTCGACGAAATGCCGTCGCTGGCTCCTGGGTATTACATGATCGTGCCGATGCTGCTGCCCGAGAGCCACGCGAGCAAGGAAACCCAGATGCAACTGGAGCGGATGTCTCCCGCACTGCCGGCCCTGATCGCAAGCATCGTCACGCAGCCGGTGGTCATGCGCATCACGACGAGCCATTTCGATGCCGGACGCTATTCGGCGACCGCGCGCGACCAGCCGCTCATGCGCGCGTACAAGGCCGCCATCGTGCATGCCGTCGGCCCCTGAACATCGATTTCCCAATGGCCGGCGCCGAATTGCGCGATGCCGGCACCGCCCCAGAACCGTTCGCCTGCCGGAGAGTTTCCCCGATCATGACGCTGCCCGTGCATTCCGAAGCCGATTACCGGATCGCCGTCCTGATTCCCTGCTACAACGAGGCCGTCACGATCGGTGAGGTCGTGACTGACTTTCGCCGCGCGCTGCCCGATGCCACGATCTACGTGTTCGACAACAACTCCGTCGACGACACGGCCGCCATCGCGCACTCGGTCGGCGCCGATGTGCGCACGGTGCGCCAGCAGGGCAAGGGCAACGTGGTGCGGCGCATGTTTGCAGACGTCGAAGCCGATCTCTACGTGATGGTCGACGGCGACGGCACCTATGACGCCGACAGCGCCGCGGCGATGGTGCGCAAGCTCATCGGGGAGCACGCGGACATGGTGGTCGGTTGCCGGCACACCGAGGAACGCTCGGCCTACCGCGCCGGACACCGCTTCGGCAACCGCCTGCTGACCGGCTGCGTCGCCATGCTGTTCGGGCGCAGCTTCACCGACATCCTGTCGGGCTACCGCGTGTTCTCGCGACGCTTCGTCAAGTCCTTCCCGGCGCTCGCCGCGGGTTTCGAGATCGAAACCGAACTGACCGTCCACGCGCTCGAACTGCGCATGCCGATCGGCGAGTTCGACACGCCGTACCGCAGCCGGCCCGCCGGCTCGACGAGCAAGCTCAGCACCTACCGGGACGGCTGGCGCATCCTGATGACGATCCTGAAGCTCATGAAGTCGGAACGGCCGCTGAGCTTCTTCGGGGCGGTCTGCGCGCTGCTGCTGCTGCTGTCCGTGGCGCTCGCCGCCCCGATCGTGCAGACCTGGCTCACGACCGGCCTGGTCCCGCGCTTCCCGACCGCGATCCTGGCGACCGGGCTCGCGCTGCTCGGCTTCCTGAGCCTCGCCTGCGGCCTCATCCTCGACACCGTCACGCGCGGGCGTCAGGAGCTCAAGCGCCTCGCCTATCTGGCCTGCGCCGCGCCGCACTGAGGCCGCGCCCGCTCAGGCGCGGACCGGCCCCGGCGGGGGCCAGGTCCGACGAGGGCCACACCGGTCGCCCGTCAGCCCGCCGCCACCGCCAAAGGCGCGCCGGGGCAGTGCGAAGCACGACACCGGTCCGCGGGAGCGGCATCAGCCGTACAGCCGCCGCTCGGCCAGCCGGTCGGCGACGAGCTGCGTCGGCAGCCCTTCGCTTTCGGCCTGCTCGAAGATCGCCGTGAGCGTCGCACCGATGCGCTCGACGCGCGCCCGCACGCCGGCGGCGTCCTCGCCGAGGCGCTCGGCGCAGACATCGATGATGCCGCCGGCGTTGATCGCGTAGTCCGGCGCGTACAGCACGCCGCGCGCGCGCAGCGCCTCGCCGTGGCGCGCCTGCGCGAGCTGGTTGTTGGCGGCACCGGCGACGATCGCGGCGCGCAGTTGCGGGATCGTCACGTCATCGAGCACGGCCCCGAGCGCGCACGGCGCGTACACGTCGACCGGCGCGGCGTGGATGCGATCGGGTGTGACCGGCTCGGCGCCGAACTCGCGCAGCGCGCGTTCGAGGTTCGGCGCCCAGACATCGCTGACGAACAGCGTCGCGCCGGCGGCATGCAGCAGCTGCGCGAGCCGGTGGCCGACGCTGCCGACGCCCTGGATCGCGACGCGCAGCCCGGCGAGATCCTCGCGCCCGAAGCGATGGCGCACGGCGGCGCGAATGCCGGTGAACACGCCGAGCGCGGTCGCCGGCGACGGATCGCCGGAGCGCACGCCGCCGTCGAGGCCGGGCTTGTCCTGCAGGCCGGTCACGTGCGCGGTCGTCTGCGCCATGAGCTGCAGGTCGGCGACCGCGGTGCCGGAATCCTCGGCGCCGACGTAGCGCCCGCCGAGGCGCTCGATCGCCTCGCCCATCGCACGCAGCAGGGCCGGCGTCTTGTCGCGGCGCGGGTCGCCGAGGATCACGCTCTTGCCGCCGCCAAGCGGCAGGCCGGCGAGCGCGGACTTGTAGCTCATGCCGCGCGCCAGGCGCAGCGCATCGTTCAGCGCCCCGGCCTCGTCGGCATACGGATACATGCGGATGCCACCGAGCGCCGGCCCGAGCCGGGTCGAGTGGATGGCGATGATCGCGTGCAGGCCGCTCGCGCGTTCGTGGCAGTGGACGACCTGTTCGTGGCCGTCGAAATCGGGATCGGTGAACACGGACATCGGGGCAGCCCTCCATCGTGCGGGGGGGTCGGAAGGACGCGCAGCCGCAGGGATCGCCCGCCGGATGCGCGTACGGCAGAAACCGTGCCGGCACCGCCTGCGGTGCGTGGCCCGGTCGAGGGGGCGCCATCAGAGCGCGGCAGCCGGCGAAAGTCACGCTGCCGTGCTGCGCGCTGGCAGCCGGGCTTGACGGCGGCCGGGCGGAACGGGGTTCAGCGCTCGACCAGCGGCTTCGCGTACTGGATCTCGGTATCCCACGGGAACTGGATCCAGGTGTCCTGCGAGACCTCGGTCACGTACAGGTCGACCTGCGGCCGGCCGAGCGGCTTGGCGTAGACCGCCGCGTACAGCGCCTCCGGAGCGTGGCGGCGCAGCAGCTGCATCGTGCGGCCGGTGTCGACCAGCTCGTCGATGACCAGCCAGCCGGCGCCGCCGGCAGCGGCCGTGAAGCCCTTCAGCAGCACCGCCTCGCCGGCCTCGGCATCGGGGCGGGCGTGGTCGTAGCTGGCGATGCAGAAGGTCTCGATCAGCCGGATGTCGAGCTCGCGGGCGATGATGCCGGCCGGGATCAGCCCGCCGCGCGTGATCGCGACGATGCCGGTGAACGGCCCGCGCTCCAGCAGCCGCCACGCGAGCTGGCGGGTGTTGCGATGCAGTTCGTCCCAGCTGACCGGGAACAGCATGCGGCGGGCTTCGGGCATGGGCGCGATCTCACGGCGCTGGAAACGACGGAGCCCGGCGACGGCGGCCGGGCTCCGCAAGACACGGCGGGCGGGCAGGCCCCGCTCAGGCGAAGGGGTCCTGCAGCACGATGGTCTCCTCGCGGTCCGGCCCGGTCGAGACGATCGCGATGGGCGCGCCGGTGAGTGCCTCCAGGCGCTTCAGGTAGGCGCGCGCCGCGGCCGGCAGGTCGGCGAGCGACTGGATGCCGAAGGTCGATTCGCTCCAGCCCGGCATCTCCTCGTAGACCGGCTCGCAGACCTCGAAGGCCTCGGCCCCGAGCGGCGGGTAGTCGACGATGCGGCCGTCGAGGTTGTAGCCGGTGCAGATCTTCAGCGTCGAGAGCCCGTCGAGCACGTCGAGCTTGGTGATGCAGAGACCCGAGACCGAGTTGTTCTGGATCGAGCGGCGCAGCGCCACGGCATCGAACCAGCCGCAGCGCCGCCGCCGGCCGGTGGTCGCGCCGAACTCGTGGCCTTTGGTGCCGAGGTGCTCGCCGACCTCGTCATCGAGTTCGGTCGGGAACGGGCCGCCACCGACGCGCGTCGAGTAGGCCTTGGTGATGCCGAGCACGTAGTCGAGATAGCGCGGCCCCATGCCGGTGCCGGTCGCGGCCCCGCCGGCCGTGGTGTTCGACGAGGTCACGAACGGATAGGTGCCGTGATCGACATCGAGCAGCGCGCCCTGCGCACCTTCGAACAGCACGTTCTCGCCGCGCGCGCCGGCCTCGGCGAGCAGCTGCGTGACATCGGCGACCATGGGCTTCAGGCGCTCGGCCATCGTCAGCGCATCATCGAGCGTCTTCTGGAAGTCGACGCGCTCGGCGTGGAAGTAGTTGGCGAGCACGAAGTTGTGGAAGTCGAGAATCTCGCCGAGCTTGGCGGCGAAGCGCTCGCGGTGAAAGAGATCGCCGAGGCGCAGCGCGCGGCGCGCGACCTTGTCCTCGTAGGCCGGGCCGATGCCGCGCCCGGTCGTGCCGATCGCGCGCGTGCCGCGTGCCTGCTCGCGGGCGCGATCGAGCGCGACGTGGTACGGCAGGATCAGCGTGCAGGCTTCCGAGAGCTTCAGCCGCCCGCTCACGTCGATGCCGGCGGCTTCGAGCTGGTCGATCTCGGCGAGCAGCGCATCGGGCGCGAGCACGACGCCGTTGCCGATCAGGCACTGCACGCCGGCGCGCAGGATGCCGGAGGGGATCAGGTGCAGCACGGTCTTCCTGCCGCCGACGACGAGCGTGTGCCCGGCGTTGTGGCCGCCCTGGAAGCGCACGACGCTGCCGGCCCGCTCGGTCAGCAGGTCGACGATCTTGCCCTTGCCTTCGTCACCCCACTGGGTGCCGATCACGACGACGTTCTTGCCCATGTTTCAGGTCCGTCAAGCAGGTATGGGGGGAGGTGAGCGGACGCGACGGCCTTCAGCCGGCGACCGGTCCGATGTCTTCGATGTGCCAGTCGCTGCCGCGGCGCACCAGCACGCGGTCGCAGCCGAGCGCGCGCGGACCGCCGTCCTCGGCTCCGGGCAGCGCGTGGATCACGCGCTCCCCGGCGTTTCGCAGTGCCGCGATGCGGGCTTCGAGTGCGGCATCGTCCTCGGCCGGCGCCCAGATCGCCGCAACGGCCGGCAGCTCGCCCTCGCCGAGTTCGAGCAGGGCCTTCAGGTCGGCCGAGAAACCGGTCGCCGGCCGGCTGCGGCCGAAGGCGCTGCCGATGCCGTCGTAGCGCCCGCCGCGCGCCACCTCCGACCCGAACTGCGGCAGGTAGGCCGCAAACACCAGGCCGGTGTGGTAGTGGTAACCGCGCAGCTCGGCGAGATCGACGTGGATCGGCAGGCCCGGGTAGCGGCGGGCGATGACGGCGGCGGTGCGGCGCAGCGCATCGAGCGCGGCGCCGACTTCCGGGCCGAGGCCGGCGAGCGCGGTGCCGGCGGCATCGAGCACCTCGATGCCGCCGTTGAGGCTCGCAAGCCGCAGGAAATGCTCGCCATGCGCCGCATCGAGCCCGGTCTCGTCGAGCCAGGCCCGGATGTCCGGCACGGACTTGCGCTGCAGCATGTCGAACAGCTCGCCTTCGGCGCGCTCATCGAGCCCGGCGTGGCGCGCCAGCGCCCGGAACAGGCCGACGTGGCCGAGATCGAGGTGCACGCCCTCGACGCGCGCCAGCCGCAGGGTTTCGAGCATCAGCGCGATGATCTCGATGTCGCTCTCCGGCCCCGCATGGCCATAAAGCTCGGCGCCGATCTGCAGCGGGCTGCGCGAGCCGCCGAAGCCGTCGCCGCGCGTGCGCAGCACCGTGCCGAGATAGCAGAGGCGGTTCGGCTGCGCCCGCGCGAGCTGGTGCGCGTCGATGCGCGCGACCTGCGGCGTCATGTCGGCGCGCACGCCGAGCAGCCGCCCGGAGAGCTGGTCGGTCAGCTTGAAGGTTTCGAGTTCGAGGTCACGGCCGAAGCCGGTCAGCAGCGCATCGAGGAACTCGATGAACGGCGGCATCACGAGTTCGTAGCCCCAGCGTCCGTACAGGTCGAGCAGGTCGCGGCGCAGGCGCTCCACGCGGCGCGCACCGGCGGGCAGGATTTCCTCGATGCCCTCCGGCAGCAGCCAGCGGTATTTGACGGTCATGCATGAAACTTCCGGTCGGGCCGGGCGCGCTCGCGCGCTCAGCGGATCCAGTACAGCACGGCGACGCCGAGCGCCATGCTCAGTGCGGCGCCGACGCGCAGCTCGCGGTCACTGAGGCTCGCGAGCCGCACCAGCGCCGTGCGCAGCGCCTGCGGACTCAGGAAGGGCACGACGCCCTCCATCACCAGCATCAGGCCGAAGGCAGACAGCAGATCATGCCACATCATGCACACCGCTGGCGCGCGGCCCCTGCGCGCGGACGGCCGCAATGCAACGGGCGGGCCTCCTTGCGAGGGCCCGCCCGTGGCGACGCGACGCGCCCGCAGCCTCAGGGCTGCGGCTTCTTGAAGTAGCGGAAGAACTCGCTGTCGGGCGACAGCACGATCACGTCGTCCTTGCTGGCGAAGCTCGCGCGGTAGGCACCGAGACTGCGGTAGAACGCGAAGAAGTCCGGGTCCTGGCCGTAGGCGTTCGCGTACAGCCCGGCGGCACGCGCATCGCCCTCGCCGCGCACGCGCTCGGCGTCGCGGTAGGCCTCGGCGAGCAGCACCGTGCTCTGGCGATCGGCATCGGCGCGGATGCGCTCGGCGGCCTCGGCGCCGCGCGAGCGGAAGTCACGCGCGACGCGCTCGCGCTCGGCGCGCATGCGCCGGAACACCGAACTCGACACGTCCGGCGGCAGGTCGATGCGCTTGATGCGCACGTCGACGACCTCGACGCCGAGATTGGCCGCCTCGCGCCGCAGCGTCGTCGACAGGATGTCCATGATCTGGCGGCGATCGCCGGCGACCACGTCCTGCACCGTGCGCTTCGAGAACTCGCTGCGCATGCTGTCCTTGGTGATCTGGTCGAGGCGCAGGTTGGCCTGCAGCGGATCGCCGGCGACCGCGGTGTAGAAGCGGGCGGTATCGGCGATGCGCCACTTCACGAACGAATCGACGATGACGTTCTTCTTCTCGGCGGTCAGGAAGCGCTCGGGTTCGGTGTCGAGCGTCTGCACGCGACCGTCGAACTTGCGCACGTTGTTGATCAGCGGCCACTTGAAGTGCAGGCCCGGCGGATAGTCGGTATCGACGATCTCGCCGAGGCGGAAGCGGATGGCCTTCTGGGCCTCGCCGACCGTGAACAGCGATGCCGACAGCAGCATCGCCGCGAGCACGCCGGCGACGGCGATCAGGATGCGGGGATTCATCAGCGGACCTCCCGGGTACGGCCGGTATCGCGAAGGCGTGCCGGATCGCTGCCGGCTGCCGCGCCGCCCGGATTGCCGTTGCCGGTATCGTGACCCGGGGCCGGCAGCAGCGTGCCGGTGGCGCCGGGCTGGCCGGAGCGCTGGAGCAGGCGATCGAGCGGCAGGTACAGCAGCGGGCTGCCGCCGTTGTCGAGGTCGATGAACACCTTGCTGCTCGCGTCGAGCACGGTTTCCATGGTTTCGAGGTACAGGCGCTGGCGCGTGAGCTGCGGCGCCTTCGAGTACTGCACGAGCAGCTGCGTGAAGCGCGCTGCCTCGCCCTCGGCCTGTGCGATCACCTGCGCCTTGTAGGCGTCGGCCTCCTGCAGCCGGCGCGCCGCCTGGCCGCGGGCCTTCGGGATGATCTCGTTGGCGTAGGCCTCGGCCTCGTTCTTCTGGCGCTGCTCGTCCTCGCGCGCCTTGATCGCGTCGCCGAAGGCCTCCTGGACTTCCTCGGGCGGCTGCGCATCCTGCAGCGCGACGCTGTTGATGCGCAGGCCCGTGTGGTACTGATCGAGCACGGCCTGCGCGAGTTCGCGGATCTGCGCGACGATGTCGGCGCGGCCCTCGGTCAGCACGAAATCCATCGAACTCCTGCCGATGACCTCGCGCGTCGCGCTCTCGACGGCCTGACGCAGCGTCGTGTCGGGATCGGCGACGCGGAACAGGTATGCGCGCGGGTCCTTGACCTGGTACTGCACGGCCAGCCGCACGTCGACGATGTTCTCGTCCTGGGTCAGCATCAGTGCTTCCTTCGGCACCGGGCGCGAGGCCGGCTGGCGGCCGCCGGAGCGGTAGCCGATCTCCTCGGAGCGCACCTGCTCGACATCGACGATGTCGACGCGCTCCAGCGGATACGGCAGGTGCCAGCGCAGGCCCGGCATCGTCGTCTCGACGTAGCGGCCGAAGCGCACGACCACGCCGCGCCGGCCTTCCTCGACGATGTAGAAACTGCCGGCCACCGCCCAGATCAGCAGCAGCGCCGCCGCGCCGGCACCGAGCAGCAGCTTGCCGCGCCCGCCACCGAAACCGCCGCTGCCGTCGTCACCGCCGTCCGCGCCGCCGCCGCCGCCGCCGCGCCGCCCGGACAGCAGTCCGGACAGGCGATCGGTCAGCTTGCGCACCACTTCGTCAAGATCCGGCGGTCCCTGATCGCGGCCACCGCCGCCCCAGGGGTCCCGGTTGTTGCCACCCGGTTCGTTCCAGGCCATGTACTCGCTCCAGCCAATGGGGACCTTGCACGGAGCAGCGCTCGCGGCCGCCGCAGCGGCCCGGCAGGCGCTCCGTGCGCATGGGGTTGTGCGTCTAGTGCACGGCCGCTTCCAGCCAGCCCTCGACCAGACCTTCCTGGCGGCAGAGCTGGCGCAGGTGCTTGCGCGAGGCACTGACCTGCAGCCGGCAGCCGCCATCGGCGCCGGCTTCCTCGCTCAGCACCGCCCCGAGGGCGAACAGCCGGGCGCGCAGCCGCGCCTGACCGGCACCGAGTTCGAGCGTGCCGCGCAGCGTGTCGGCCCGCAGCAGCTCGGCAATCGCCTGGCGCAGCTCCTGCAGCCCGCCACCGCCGGCCGCCGACAGCCAGACCGCCACCGGCAGGCCGGCATCATCACGCTCGATGCGCGGCTCGCCGTGATCGAGCAGGTCGATCTTGTTGTAGACCGGCAGCCGCGCCACGCCGGCGGCACCGATCTCGTCGAGCACCTCGATCACGGCCTTTTCCAGCTCGGCGCGCTCGGGATCGGCGGCATCGATGACGTGCAGCAGCAGGCTGGCCTCGCAGGTCTCGACCAGCGTCGAGCGGAAGGCCGCGACCAGCTCGTGCGGCAGGCGCGAGATGAAGCCGACCGTATCGGCGAGCACGACCGGCTCGACGTTCGGCAGGTCGAGCCGGCGCAGCGTCGGATCGAGCGTGGCGAACAGCTGGTCGGCCGCGTAGACGCCGGCCCCGGTCAGCGCGTTGAACAGCGTCGACTTGCCGGCATTGGTGTAGCCGACCAGCGACACGGTCGGCATGTCGGCCTTGCGCCGCGCCGCCCGCCCCTGCTCGCGCGTGCGATCGACGCGCGCGAGCCGGGACTTGATCTGGCGGATGCGTCCGGCCAGCAGCCGGCGATCGGTTTCGAGCTGGGTTTCGCCGGGACCGCGCAGGCCGATGCCGCCGCGCTGGCGTTCGAGGTGGGTCCAGCCGCGCACCAGGCGCGTGGCCAGGTGTTCGAGCTGCGCGAGCTCGACCTGCAGCTTGCCCTCGAAGCTGCGCGCACGGGTCGCGAAGATGTCGAGGATCAGCCCGGTGCGGTCGATGACCCGGCACTGCAGCAGCGCTTCGAGGTTGCGCTCCTGCGACGGCGACAGTTCGTGATCGAAGATCGCGAGTTCGGCGCCGCTTGCCGCGACCCGGTCGCGGATTTCCTCGGCCTTGCCGCTGCCGACGAAATAGCGCGCGTCCGGCGCGCGGCGTGTGCCGCTCACCTGGCCGACGATGTCGGCGCCTGCCGACTTCGCCAGCTCCTCGAACTCCGCCTGCTCCCGGGGATCGATCTGCGCGTTCAGCGCGAGGTGCACCAGCACCGCGCGCTCACCCGCGCGGGGTCGTTCGAACAAAGGCAGGGTCCTCGGTCACGCAGGGGTGCGGGGCGACGGGTTCAGGCGTCGTCGTGGCCATCGGCGCCGGCGTCCTCGGCGAGGTGCAGGCGCACGTTGCGCGCCGGCACGACGGTCGAGATCGCGTGCTTGTAGATCATCTGGCTGACGGAATTCTTCAGCAGCACGACGAACTGGTCGAAGGATTCGATCTGGCCCTGCAGCTTGATGCCGTTGACCAGATAGATCGAGACGGGGATGCGCTCCTTGCGCAAGGCGTTCAAGAACGGTTCCTGAAGCGAATGGCCCTTAGCCATGTGATGGCTCCTTGTTGTTATCGAAGTCTGGCTGTCTGTTGCCCGGGCAGGACGCAGGCTGACCGGTGATTCTTCCTGCTCAACCCGGGTGGTCCCGCAACGCACCCAAAGTGCGGAGCACCGTGTTCACGGCCGTGGCCGGCGCCAGGGGAACGGCGCCGGTCTCTCCGCGCAACCACGTCAGCTGCCTTCGGGCGTACTGGCGGGTTGCCTGGATTCCACGCTGCCGCAACTCGGTACGGTCCGTCAAGCCATCCAGATGTTCCCAGACCTGACGATAGCCGACCGCGCGCATGGCCGGCAGGCCGGGGTGCAGGTCGGCGCGCGCCCGCAGCCGCGCCACCTCCTCGATGAAACCGCAGGCCAGCATGCGATCGAAGCGCTGTTCGATGCGCGCATGCAGCAGGCCCCGATCCGCGGGCAGCAGCACGAAGTTCAGGAGCCGGTACGGGCAGCCGGCGAGGTGCTGGCGGGCGTGCCAGTCGCTGAGCGTGCGTCCGCTCAGCCGCCAGACCTCGAGCGCACGCTGCACGCGCTGCGGATCGTTCGGGTGGATGCGCGCCGCCGCCACCGGATCGATCGCCGCGAGCTGCGCGTGCAGCGCCGCGGCGCCGTGCGCTGCCAGCTCGGCATCGAGCGCGGCACGCACGCCGGCGTCGGCCTCGGGCAGTTCGGCGAGCCCCTGCGCCAGCGCCCGGAAATAGAACATCGTGCCGCCGACCAGCAGCGGCACGCGCCCGGCGGCGCGGATCTCGTCCATCGCCGCCAGCGCATCGCGCCGGAAGCGGCCGGCCGAGTAGCTTTCGGCCGGATCGACGAGATCGATCAGCCGGTGCGGCGCGCGGGCGAGGGTTCCGGCATCGGGCTTGGCGGTGCCGATGTCCATGCCGCGGTAGATCATCGCCGAATCGACGCTGACGATCTCGAACCCGCCCGGCGCCCGTTCGAGCAGCTCGATCGCGAGATCGGTCTTGCCGGAGGCGGTCGGCCCCATCAGGCAGACGGCGAGCGGACGCGGGTCGGCCGTCATGCTCAGCGCCCGCGCAGGAACAGCCGGTCGAGCTCGCCGAGACCGAGCTGCACCCAGGTCGGCCGGCCGTGGTTGCACTGGTCGCTGCGCTCGGTGGCCTCCATCGCGCGCAGCAGCGCATTCATCTCGGCCAGCGTGAGGCGCCGCCGGGCGCGCACCGAACCGTGGCAGGCCATGGTCGCCAGCAGCTCGTTGTGGCGCTCGCCGACGCGCGAACTGCTGCCGTGTTCGGCCAGATCGGCGAGCACGCCGCGCACCAGCGCCTCGATGTCGCCATCGGCAAGCAGTGCTGGCAGCTCACGCAGCAGCGCGCGGTCCGGGCCGGCCAGCACGATGCCGAGGCCGAGGCCGGCGAGCACTTCGGCGTGAGCCTCGATCGCCGCCGCTTCGCGCGCCCCGACCGCGAAGCCGAACGGCACCAGCAGCGGCTGCGTGCGCAGGCCTTCGGCCGCGTGCGCGCGCTTCAGGCGCTCGTAGGTGACGCGCTCGTGCGCGGCGTGCATGTCGACCAGCACCAGCCCGGCGGCATTCTCGGCGAGGATCCAGATGCCGTGCAGCTGCGCGAGCGCATAGCCGAGCGGCGGCACCGCAGCCGGCGGCGCGGCTGTCGCGTCCGGCTCCACCGCGGCAAGCCCGGCTTGCGCCGGTGCCGGTGCAAGCCCGTCGAGCAGGCGCGCATAGACCGCGAACGACTCGTGCGCACCGAGGGCGAGGCGGTTCTGCTGCGGCGCGGGCGCGGCCGGCGGCGGCCAGCGACCCGCATCAGGCGGGACCGGCATTTCAGGATCCGGCAGAGCGCCGGCCGCAACACCCACAGCAGCCGGAGCGCCGGCGCCGGCGCCGGCGCGCGTGTCGGCCAGCACCTCGTGCAGCGTGCGGAACAGGAAGTCATGCACCAGCCGCGCCTCGCGGAAGCGCACCTCGAACTTCTGCGGATGGGCGTTGACATCGACCAGCTGCGGGTCGAGTTCGAGCTGCAGCACGAAGGCCGGATGCCGGCCGTGGAACAGCACGTCGGCGTAGGCCTGGCGCAGCGCGTGCGCGACCAGCCGGTCGCGGACCATGCGGCCGTTGACATAGAAGAACTGCCGGTCGGCCTGCGCGCGCGCCGCCGTCGGCAGCCCGACCCAGCCGTGCAGGCGCAGGCCGGCGGCCGTGTGATCGACGTGCAGCGCCGCGCCGAGGAAATCGCTGCCGGCCAGCTCGGCGATGCGCCGCTCCTCGCCGGCGCGATCCGCCGCTGCCGGCAGGCGCAGCAGCGCCCGGCCGTTGTGGCTCAGCGTGAACGCGACCGCGGGCCGCGAGGCGGCGAGCCGGCGCACCAGCTCGTCGATATGACCGAACTCGGTGCGTTCGGCCTTCAGGAACTTGCGCCGCGCCGGCACGTTGTAGAACAGGTCGCGCACCTCGATCGCCGTGCCGCGTGCCGCCAGCGCCGCCGGCAGCGGTTCGCCGGGCTGCTCGCGGCCGTCGCCGGCGAGCTGCCAGCCGCTGGCGGCACCGTCGGTGCGCGAGGCGAGCGTCAGCCTCGATACCGCAGCGATGCTCGGCAGCGCCTCGCCGCGAAAGCCGAGGCTCGCGATCGCGTCGAGATCGGCCGCCGTGCTGATCTTGCTGGTCGAGTGGCTCGCCAGCGCCGCGGCGAGCTCCTCGCGGGTGATGCCGCAGCCGTCGTCGCGCACGCGGATCAGCCGCACGCCGCCCTGCTCGATGTCGATGTCGATGCGCGTGGCGCCGGCATCGAGGCTGTTCTCCAGCAGCTCCTTGACCACCGAGGCCGGGCGCTCGACGACCTCGCCGGCGGCGATCTGGTTGACGAGTTCGGGCGGCAGGCGACGGATCGGCATGGCGGTCTCCGGGCAGCTCCGGAAATGCCACGGGCCGGCGGATGGCCGGCCCGTGCAGGGGACGATGCGGGCAGGCGGCGGCTCAGCGCACACCCCTGGCGATGGTTTCGAGCAGCGTGCGGGCCCCGGCGGAGTTGTCCGGCGTGCCGCTGGCGTTCTGCACGATGACGAAGGTCTCGCCCCCCTGATCGGCGAGGCGCACCTGATAGCGCGTGCCGCGCGGCTGCGGCGCCGACTTCGAGCCGAACCAGCCCGAGAACCAGCCCTTGTTGTCGTCAGCCTTGCGGTTCTCGCCGGCGCGATCGACGTACTCGACGATATACAGGCCGCGGGCGCGATCCTGCTCCTCGATGCCGTAGTCACCGCCATCGAGCGCCGCACCGACGCTGCGCCAGGCGCGCGAGTAGTCCTGCGTGACGAACAGGCCCGGCACGCCGCCGAGCTCGCCCGGACGGGTCAGCGCCTTCTGCACCGGCGCGGCCTTCTGGCCGACGCCGGCCTGGGCGCGGGCGCGCTCCTCGGAAGCCCCGAGGAACACCATCAGCCGCGACAGCAGTTCGGCTTCGAGTTCCGGGTCTTCCGGGCGCGGTTCCCAGACCGTCGATTCGTTGTCGCGACCGCGGCTGACTTCCTTGGCACCGTAGTGGGTCAGGTAGACGGCCGTGCCGCTGCCGTCGCCGGTGCGTTCGAGGCGCACGCGGAACTTGTCGCGGGTCGGAGCCGAGTACGCGAAGTCGAGCGCCTTCGAGATCAGCGCGCGGATGGCATCCTGCGGGATGTCGGCGCGGTTCTCGGCCCAGTCGGTCTCCAGCAGGCCGATGCGCGGATCGTCACGCTTGAGCAGGAAGCCGTTGCTGGTCCAGAACTCGCGCACCTTCGGCCAGACCTTGTCGGCCGGCGCGTCGACCACCAGCCAGCGCTGCTCGCCCTGACGCTCGATGCGCATGCCCTCGGGCTGCAGCAGCACCGATTCGGTCTTGACCAGCCGCGGCGCCGTGCCGGCGGCAGTGCTCGCAACGGCTCCGCCGGCCACGCCGCGTTCGCGGTTGTAGTCGGAGAGGTTCGCCTGCCGGCCCGGGTTCAGCTCCGGCACCTTCAGCGTGTCATCGATCGTCGAGCTGGTCAGGTCCGGCGGCAGTTCCAGCGTCGGCGCCTCGCGGGCCTGGCGGTAATCGGGGCGACGGTCGGGAATCAGGCTGCCGCTCGGGGAGGAGCAGGCGGCGAGCAGGGCCAGCGTCGTGCCGGCGGCAGCGACGCGCAGCGGGGTATGGAGCTTGGGCATGGGGCGAGGGTTCGTCGGCGGCGGACGGGATGTTCAGAGCACGTGGGCCTGACGCATCGCGTCGAGCACGGCTTCGTGACAGGACTCCGACAGCGGCGTCAGCGGCAGGCGGATGCCGGACGGGATCAGCCCCAGGCGCTGCAGCGCCCACTTGGCCGGAATCGGATTGGATTCGATGAACAACTGCTTGTGCAGGCCGGTCAGGTCGGCGTTGATCGCCTCGGCGCTGGCGGCGTCGCCGGCGAGCGCAGCCTTGCACATCTCGTGCATCGCGCGCGGCGCGACGTTGGCGGTCACCGAGATCACGCCGCGGAAACCGGCGAGGATGCTCGCGCAGCCGAGGTCATCGTCACCGCTGTAGAGGTCGATGCGCCCGGCGCAGCGCGCGATCAGCTCGCGGTTGCGCTCCAGCGAGCCGCTCGCCTCCTTGAGGCCGACGATGTTCGGGATGTCGGCCAGACGCGCGACGGTCTCGGGCTTCATGTCGCAGGCGGTGCGCCCGGGCACGTTGTAGAGGATCTGCGGGATCGGCACGGCCTCGGCGATCGCGCGGTAGTGCCGGTACAGGCCTTCCTGGGTCGGCTTGTTGTAGTACGGGGTCACCAGCAGGCAGGCGTCGGCACCGGCCTCCATGGCCAGCCGGGTCAGCTCGATCGCCTCGCGCGTCGAATTGGCGCCGGTGCCGGCGATCACCGGCACGCGCCCGGCCACCTGCTTCACGACGCGGCGCACGACCTCGATGTGCTCGGGCACGTCGAGCGTCGCCGATTCACCGGTGGTGCCGACCGCGACCAGCGCGTCGGTGCCGTTCTCGATGTGGAACTCGACGAGGCGTGCGAGCGCATCGAAGTCGAGGGCGCCGTCCGCCGACATCGGCGTGACCAGCGCGACCATGCTGCCGTGGAACATGTCCGGGAACCCCGCAAGGAAAATGTGCGGCATGGTACGTGCCGCCGGTGCCGGTCACAAGCGCCGGCCGGAACGCGGCTTGCACACCCCCGGCGAGCCGCTACACTGCCCCGTCCGCCTCATCGCACCCCAGTCCACTACCCCCGACGCATGCGCGCCCCCGTGAAGAACTATCTCGTCATCAACGTGCTCGGTGAGGATCGCCCGGGTCTGCTGCTCGACCTGTCGCGCATCATCCTCGACTGCGGCTGCAGCATCCAGGACAGCTACATCACGGTGTTCGGCCTCGAATGCGTGGCGATGCTGCTGGTGCACGGCAACTGGAACACGCTCGCGAAGCTCGAAACCCAGCTCAAGCGCGCCGAGGAGGAACATGGCCTGACGATCACGATCAAGCGCACCGGCCCGCGCAAGATCTCGCAGGACGCCCTGCCGTACAGCGTCGAGGTCATCGCGCTGGAGGCGCCGGGCATCGTCAATCACCTCGCGGCCTTCTTCGCCTCGCGCAGCATCAACATCGAGGAGCTCTCGACGCGCAGCTACTCGGCCCCGCACACCGGCAGCCCGATGTACTCGGTGAACATGGCGATCGGCATCCCGGCCAGCCTGCACGTGGCGCTGCTGCGCGAGGAATTCCTCGACTACTGCGACGAGCTGAACCTCGACGCGGTCATGGAACCGGTCAAGGGCTGAAGGCGATGGAACGCACCGGCATCGGCCAGACCGTGGCACCGTTCACCGCCGCCGCGACCGGCGGCGAAACCGTCGACTCGGCGGCGCTGCGCGGACGCTGGCTGCTGCTGTACTTCTATCCGAAGGACGCGACCCCCGGCTGCACCAGCGAGGGCCGCGACTTCCGCGAGCTGCACCCGGAATTCCTCGCCGCCGGCGCCGTCCTCTATGGTGTCTCGCGCGATTCGCTGGCGAGTCACGAGAAATTCCGCGCGAAGGAAGGCTTCCCGTTCGCGCTGATCTCGGACCCCGACGAAACCCTCTGCCGGCTGTTCGACGTGATCCGGCCGAAGAAGCTCTACGGCAAGGACGTGATCGGCATCGAGCGCAGCAGCTTCCTGATCGATCCCGACGGCGTGCTGCGCCGCGAATGGCGCAAGCTCAGGGTCGAGGGCCACGCCCGCGCCGTGCTCGCTGCGCTGCGCGAAGAACTCGCCGCCACCGGCTGAGGTCTGCCCGCGCGATCCTTCATCCGGTCGCGGAGTCCTGCCCATGCTGACGCACGAGCGCGAGCACGTGCTGGCCGGTCATCGCTGGCGTTTCCAGCGGGCCGGCGGTTACGACCATGTCTGTCTCGATACCGGCGCCGACCTCGTCGCGCTGCCGACGCTGGACCAGAAGCTCTGGGCCGCGCTCGCCTGCCCGACGCGCGGCGTCGAGTTCGACGCGCGCACGCTCGACCTGATCGACACCGACGCCGACGGCCGCATCCGCGCGCCGGAAGTGCTCGCCGCCGTCGACTGGGCGCTCGCACGGCTGCGCGACCCCGACACCCTGCTCGCCGGCGGCGAGGCACTGGCGCTGGGCGCGATCGACACGCGCCACGAGGACGGCCCCGACAGCGGCCGGCTGATCCACGCCTGCGCGTGCGAGGTGCTGCGCCAGCTCGGGCGCGCCGAAGCCGGCACGATCGAGCTCGACGATGTCGCCGACACGCACCGGCTGTACGCGACGATCCCGTTCAACGGCGACGGCGTGATCACCGCAGCCGCCGCCGGCGATGACGAAGCCCTGCGCGCCGCGCTGCTCGACGTGCTGCAGGTCTGCGGCGGCGTCCCGGATCGCAGCGGCGTCGACGGCATCGACCGCGAGCGCCTGCAGGGCTGCTTCGCCGCCCTCGATGCGCTCGCCGCCTGGCGCGACGACGGCGGCAGCGGACCGGTACGCCCGCTCGGGGCCGACACCGCCGCCGCGGCCGAGGCGCTCGCCGCCGTGCAGGCCAAGATCGATGACTACTTCCTGCGCTGCCGGCTCGCCGCCTGGGATGCCGCGCTGCTCGACGCGCTGCAGCAGGATGCCGGCGAGCGCACGCTCGCCGAGGCGCTGAAGCCGGTGCGTGATGCCGAGGCGCTCGCGGCGCTGCCGCTCGATCGCGCCGCCCCCGGACGCCCGCTCGATTTCGGGGCGGCGCTGAACCCGGCCTGGCTCGGACGGCTGCAGGCGCTGCGCGCGCAGGTGCTGCAGCCGCTGCTCGGCGACGACCGCTCGCTCGACGAGAGCCACTGGGAAGCCCTGAAGGCGCGCTTCGCACCGTGGTTCGCGTGGCAGGCCGCGCAGCCGCATGACGGCCCCGCCACCCGGCTGGCGGCGCTGCCGGCCGAGGCGCTCGCGCGGCTGCGCGATCCGGACCTCCGCGCGCGCCTGCAGGCGCTGGTCGAGCGCGACGAGGCGCTGTCCGGCCAGTTCGCGGCGCTCGCGGCGCTGGAGCGACTGATCCGCTACCGGCGCGACCTGCACCGGCTGCTCGACAACTTCGTGTCCCTGCGCGAGTTCTACCTGCGCCGCCACCGCGCGATCTTCCAGATCGGCACGCTGTATCTCGACGGGCGCAGCTGCGAGCTCTGCATCCGCGTCGGCGACATCGCCCGCCATGCGCTGCTCGCCGCCGCCGGCAACGTCTGCCTCGTCTATTGCGACTGCCGCCGGCAAGAGCCCGGCAGCGGCGAAACCCGCCAGCAGGCCATCGCCGCGGCGCTGACCGACGGCGAGGTCGACGAGCTGGCCGAGGGTCGCAACGGCGTGTTCTACGACCGCGCCGGGCTCGACTGGGATGCGAGCGTCGTCAAGATCGTGCGCAACCCGGTCAGCCTGCGGCAGGCGTTCTGGTCGCCGTACCGGCGCTTCGGGCAGTTCCTGAGCACGCAGATCGAGAAGTTCGCGAACGCCCGCGCGCAGGACATCGACCGGCAACTGGCCGGCAGCATCGGGCCGGCTGCGGCCCCGGCAGCGGCGAATACGGCTGCGCCCGCCCCCGCAGCGCCCGCACCGGCCCGCATCGGCGGCTTCGACATCGCGCGCTTCGCCGGCATCTTCGCCGCGCTCGGCCTGGCGCTCGGCGCGATCGGCACGGCGATCGCGTCGGTGGTCACCGGCCTGCTGGCGCTCAGCCCCTGGCAGCTGCCGCTGGTGTTCGCCGGCGTCGTGCTGGCGATCTCCGGGCCGTCGCTGCTGATGGCCTGGCTGAAGCTGCGCCAGCGCAGCCTCGGACCGCTGCTCGATGCCACCGGCTGGGCGATCAATGCCCGCGCCCGGCTCGGGCCGCGCTTCGGCCGCTCGCTGACCGCGCTGCCGAAGCTGCCGGCGCACGCCGAGCGCCTGCGCAGCGATCCGTTCGCCGAGCGCACCCCGGTGCTGCGCATCGGGCTGCTGCTCCTGCTGCTCGGGGTGCTCGCCGTCGGCGGCTGGCGCGCCGGCTGGTACGACGCGGCGCTGCTCGACCTGCGCCGCTGGGTGCTCGCGCACACGCCGAAACCGGCCGCCGCAACCGTGCCCGCGCCTGCGCCCCCGGCCGCCCCTGCCCGGGCGCCACGCTCGTGCTACCATCCCACGGTAGCCCGTTCCGGAATATCGGGC